>NZ_JAAGPQ010000037.1:0-76667 GCF_017104985.1 Paraburkholderia sp. Ac-20342
TGGCGATCCGGCCGGCGCGGCCAGCATCGCCGCCAAGATCGACGCGCCGAATCCCCGGGTGGCGAGCGTCGCGGTGCAGGCGCTGCTCGGCAGCGGCCGGACCGGCGCGGCGATTTCCGTCGGCCGCAACGCGCTGCGTGCCGGACACGACAGCGCGGCGCTGCGTTCGCAACTCGCCCAGGCGCACCTCGCGCGCGGCACGCACGACGACCGCCTCGTCGCCGCGCTCGAACATCTCGCCGCGGGCGTCCGGATGGCGCCGGACGATCTGCGGCTCAATTCGCTCTATGGCGAAACGCTCCTGCGTGCCGGGAGCTTTGCGGAGTCGGTGCCGTTCCTCGAGAAAAGCGCCGCGCTCGCGCCGGGGCTGGAACACGTGCGGGCGATGTACGCGCGCGCCTTGCGCCATTCCGGCGATCACGCGGCGTCGGCCGAGCAGTATCTGCAACTGGCCCGCTCGAATCAGGAGCACGCGCGCTGGCAGCGCGCGGCGGCCGGCGCGCTGACCCAGGCGGGCCGCATGGACGAGGCGGCCACCCTGTTCGACGCGTTTATCCATCGCCGTGCGGCCGGCTTGCCGGCCACCTTCGAGCAGGCGTTCGCGCGGATCGATGCTGACGCCAACACGATCACGGTGCCGCGCGCGCGGCTCGACTGGGCCTGGGCGCTGCGCGGCGCGAGCGGCGAAGCCGGCGCGGAGCCGGCGGCGGCACAGCCTGCGGCGCAAGCGGCGACACAAGCGCTGTCGCGCGAGGACTGGGAACGTGCGGCGCAATGGGGCTATCTCGCCGACCACCTGCTGCTCGACTGGCTCGAATGCCGCGAGGATCGCGCGGAAGAAGCGATGGAGCTGCTCGCGAACCTCGACGAGGCCGAGCAGTTCTTCGAGCCGCTGTGCGAGGGCGGACGCGGCTTCGTGCTCGCCACGGCCCACGTGGGGCCGCTGTACGGCGGCCTGATGGCGCTCGATCTGCTCGACATTCCGTCGCGCTGGGTCGCATCGACGCCGAGTATCAGCCGCAGCCACTACGCCCGCTCGCTGATCTCGACGAGCGACAGGACCGAAGTGCAGGTCGTGAAGGCCAGCCTCAAGGCGCTGCAGGAAGGACATGCCGTGTGTCTCGCCGTGGATGGCGCGCTCAATCCAGCCGCGGCGCGCGTGCCGTTCGAGAGCCAGGAGATCACATGGTCGAGCTTCGCCGCGCGCGCCAGCTACCGCCTCGGACTGCCCTCGGTTTTCTATGCGCCCAGATGGGAGCGGGGCCGCATCGTGCATACGCTCGAACGGCTCTCCGAGCCGCATGACGGCGAATCGCTCGAAGACTACGTCGCGCGATGGCAGCACGAATGGCTCGCGCATCTGCGCGGCCATCTCGCCGGGCAGCCGGAAAACCTGCGCCTGAGCGGCGGACTCTGGCGGCACGTGGTGGCGGCCGATCGCTCGAATGCGGCGACGGACAAGGGTTGATTGGGTTCACTAACGATTACGCGGAAGATTACGCAGAACGTGGAGAAGCAAACATGAAACAGAACGAAACCGCGGCGCAAGCCGGCTTGCCGTCATGGCTACAGGACGGGACGCAGGATGGGCTGCGAACCTTGTTGCAGGAAAAGCGCTATTGCTGGCTCGTCACCGGCGCCGCGGGGTTTATCGGCTCCAATCTCGTCGAGACCTTGCTGCTGCTCGGGCAGGACGTGCGCGGCCTCGATATTTTCGCCACCGGCCACTGGCACAACCTGCACGAAGTGAAGAAGCGGGTCGGCGAGGCGGCCTGGAGCCGGTTCGCGTTCCACGAGGCCGACATTCGCGACGCGGACTCGTGCGCAAAGGCGGTCGCCGGCGTGGACTACGTGCTGCATCAGGCGGCGCTGGGCTCGGTGCCGCGCTCCGTGAAGGACCCCAAAACGACCAACGACGTCAACGTGTCCGGCTTTCTGTCGATGCTCGACGCCGCGCGCCAGGCCGGCGTGCGGCGCTTCGTCTATGCCGCGTCGAGCTCGACCTACGGCGACGAACCCAATCTGCCGAAGCGCGAGGAGCGCATCGGCAATCCGCTCTCGCCGTATGCGGTGACGAAGCTCGTCAACGAACTCTATGCGAGCGTCTATTCGCGCACCTACGGTTTTCATTCGATCGGCCTGCGCTACTTCAACGTGTTCGGCCCGCGCCAGGATCCGGACAGCGCGTATGGCGCGGTGATCCCCAAATGGATCGCGGCGATGCTGGCGGGCGACGACGTGCAGATCAACGGGGACGGCGAAACGAGCCGCGACTTCTGCTACGTGGGCAACGTCGTGCAGGCCAACCTGCGCGCCGCGTTGAAGGAAGACCTCGCCGCGAGCGACGTCTACAACGTCGCGGTGGGTGGCCGCACCACGCTCAACGACCTGTTCTCGATCATCCAGGCCGGGCTCGCCACGCATGGCGTTCACTACGCGAAGCAGCCGGTCTACCAGTCGTTCCGCGCGGGCGACGTGCACCATTCGCAGGCCGACATCGCGAAGGCGGTACGGGAGCTTGGCTTCTCAGGGCTGTTCGATCTCCGGCGCGGCATGACAGAAGCACTCTCCTGGTACCTCGCATTCATCGCGGGCGAGCGGTCGCCTGCTTGAGTCGGCTCAAGCAGGTTCGAACCGGCCGGATGCGGCAGGTCGCGTCAATCGATAAAACACACTCAGGCATGGATTTCAGCGACGCGAAGAATGCGCGCGTCGGTGCCGGCTGAAGGCGAATCTCCTGAGCTACCTTTGCGATGGCGACGGGGCGCGGGCGTCAAGTTCTTCGCGCGGGTGCGCGTGGGTCGCAACGCGATCACTGCAGCGGAAACTCGATGTGCAGTTCGTCGATTCGCCGTATCAGCAACTGATCGGTCTCGCTGACTGGCTGCACCCGGTAATATGCGCTCGACCTCGCGATGCAAACTAGTCGCGCCTGTCGAGAAACCGGCAGCACATGCGTAGATCAATCATCGCTTTGCGCTCAGCAGTCCGGCGTTGCCGTGCGCTCCTGACACTAAATTGTCCTCCTGCGTCAACTGTCCGAACTTCTCGTGCAGCGCTTTCACGTCCACCGGCGCCTCGCTCGACGGCGCTCCAGTCGCACCAAACGCGTCTGCAGCACGCTCCTGTAGCTGCCGCTTCCCTTCCATGATCTGGTTCTGATGCACATCGAACTGCTGCGCCAGTTCGGCCAGTGTCCGCTCGCATTTGACTGCCGTCAGCGCTACTTTTTCTTTCAACCCCGCTGAGTGCGTACGTCGGGTTCTCTTCATCATTTCGTCGGTTCGTTTGCCAGCATTTTAGCTGGCTTAGCCTATGTTCTCCCTGTATTTCGTCGATTTCTGGTTCCAACTTTCCCGTTGGTTCGATCTCACAATCTTCGAGGCGCTCTATGGGCAGAGTATCCGACTCGCCGGGCTGTCGCTGTGTGGTTCGCATCGTTCACCATCACTGCCTCCATCAGCTTCATTTTTCCGGGGAGGACGCCTTCGGTGCTACGTCGCAATCCCATAGGGCCGTATGGCCTGCCTTTATATAAAGGCTCCTCCTTATATTCAGAGAAATGAATCAGAGAAATCTTAAGATAGATAGCAATTTCGGGAAAAATTAATTGGAACAATCTGAATGCTCATGCTGAAGGTCAATTTAGTTCTGGTCCTATATCAATCCCCTTGCACCTTTAATAAGCTTGGCCAGCTGCCTTGAGGCTATCTAAATAATTTAACGACGACTACCGATGCCTGACGCAGGTGTAAGTGTGGCGGAAGATCGCAATTAGGCCGAGAAGCAGCAAAATTAATTCTAAACTTTGGAGTATGGAACATGAAAATGAAAGCAATTCTCCCGGCTCTCGCAGTCGGCAGTCTGTTTGGCCTTACGTCGCTCGGCGCATACGCCGCAGACGGCACGATTACCATCAACGGCTCTGTCACGAGTCACACGTGTTCGATCGACGGAAATGCGAGTGGCGCCGCCAATAAGACGATCACGCTCGACCCGGTATCAGCCGGTGCACTGGCTGCGACGGGCCAGACTGCTGGTATGTCGAAGGCTGCTGACTTGAAATTCGCGTTGTCGGGCTGCACGGGCGGAGCCAAGGCAATCGCAACTTTCGAGAACGGCGCGACTGTCGATCAAACAAGTGGCCGTCTGTTGAACATGGCCAGCACTGGCGCCGCACCGAACGTGCAAGTCGAGCTGCTGAACGGCGCCTTCCAGCCGATCAATATTCTGACCAACTCGAACAACCAAGTGGCGACCAACGGCGCCACCATTACGGGCGGTCTTGCCACGCTGCAGTACTACGCACGCTACTACGCGACGGGCACGGCAGGTCCCGGTGCCGTGCAATCAACCGTGCAGTTCTCGATGAATTATCTGTAATCGTTGAACGAAGACGCCCGCATGAGTGGGCGTCTTCCCGCAGCTTTTTTCCGAACGAAAAATCAAAGGTGCTTGTGATGAAGTTGTTTAGGCAAATGACTACGGTGATTGCTCTTGCCGGTACGCTGCTCGTTTGCGGTGCACAGGCAAGCGTGACGATCAGCGGTACACGCATCGTGTATCCGCTTGAGCAACGTGAAGTCTCGGTCAAGCTAAACAACGACAGCAGTGAGCCGTCGCTGGTACAGGTGTGGATCGACGACGGCAATGCCAACGCAAAACCTGATGAGATCAAGGTGCCATTCGTCATTACACCGCCGATCTTCCGTATGGACCCGAAGAAATCGCAGACGTTACGCGTCACGTATAGCGGTGAAGCACTGCCGCAAGATCGTGAGTCGGTCTTCTGGCTCAACGTGCTGGACATTCCACCGAAGGTCGAGGCGACCGCCGACACCAATACGCTCCAACTGGCGTACCGCACCCGCATCAAGATATTCGTGCGCCCTTCAAAATTGCCGGGCATCCCAGAGGATGCACCAGCACAACTCAGCTGGAAGATTGCAGCTTCGCCTGATGGCAAGGGCCAGGCAGTGAGCGTAACGAATCCGACACCCTACTACGTGTCGTTTAGTGAAGTCGATGTCGCAAGCGGAGGTCACACGTTCAAAAACGAACGGGGTGGCATGGTTGCTCCGTACGCGACCGAAGTTCTGCCTATCGACAAGATGAATGGGGCATCCGCCGGCGCGAAGGTTCACTTCATCGCAATCAGTGACTTCGGCGGTCCCATCGCTGGCGACGCGACGCTCGGCCCGTAATCCGGCGGAGACCAAACAGATCTTTGGCACAACCCGAAGGTTTTCCTAGTTGGAGTGCCTTGCACAGGCAACGTGCGGGGCGACACGTGCCGATTAAAGATGTCGGATTTATTCAAATGATGAAGAGCCCACCTCGTCTGAAATATAAAGCTTGTCGCCGCGACGTCCATGTCTGGTTCAAGTCAAATCCTATTGCTGCAGTTGCGGCATCAGTGTTCTCGGTCGTCGGAGGCGTTCAGTCCATTGACGTAAGGGCTGAGGAAACTGCCACTGTTGCGACCGCGCAGTTTGATACGACGTTTTTGCGCATGGATCCGACGCAACCGGTGGACATCTCACGATTTTCACGAGGGAACTCCCCTTCTCCGGGTATTTATCCTGTCGACATTCTCGTGAACGATATTCGCGTCGCACACGAGCCAGTGAGTTTCGTGACAACAGGCGGTGGGCAAGGTGTGCATGCCTGTCTGAGCTACCAGATGCTGGAGAAGCTTGGCGTCGACTTCGCCAGGGTGCGTGCGGACAGCAGCGTCAAGTCATCCTCGCCCGATACGGACTCCAGTACACCTGGATTGCATGCCAGGCAGGCGGGGGAATCAGGCGTTGCCACTGCAGATGAATGCGTCGATCTCACGGCGCTGGTGCCAAACGCGTCGATCGACTTTGAGTTCTCGGAGCAGAAACTCATGCTCAGCGTACCGCAGAAGTACATGCGTAATGCTGCGCGAGGTTATGTGCCGCCGGAGATGTGGGAGGATGGTGTGAACGCGGGGTTTGTCAGCTACAGTGCGAACACGTATCGCACGAGTGGTTCAGGCATGAATTCGACGCAGAGCTATCTGGGCCTGAACTCCGGCGTGAACATTGGTTCGTGGCATTTCCGTCACCGCTCGTCCGCCTCGCAGGCGACTGGCCGAGGTACGCAGTTCGATAATATCGCCACATATGTCCAGCGTGACCTCACCGCACTCAAGTCCCAGATAACGCTGGGTGATGGGTATACCACTGGGGACGTGTTCGATAGTGTGCAGTTTCGCGGGGTCCAGATCGCGACAGATGACCGCATGTTGCCAGACTCGCTGCGCGGCTACGCACCGGTCGTGCGCGGAACGGCTGAGTCGAATGCGCGCGTGACAATTAGGCAGAATAATCAGCTTATCTACGAAACCAGTGTGTCACCGGGACCATTCGAGATCACAGACCTCTACGCTACAGGATATGGAGGAAATCTCGATGTTACTGTCACCGAAGCAAGTGGTCGGACCAGGACCTTTACTGTGCCGTATGCGTCTGTTGCGCAGTCGTTGCGGCCGGGAGTTACGCGCTTCTCTGTGACTGCGGGTCAGTTGCGGAATAACAGTCTCGACAGACAGCCGAATTTCGCGCAATTTACGCTACAGCGCGGTTTGACGAACATGCTGACTGCGTACGGTGGCGGTATCGTCGCTACCGGCTATCAGTCTGCAAACCTGGGCGTGGCACTCAACACCGGGTTGGGTGCGCTTTCTGCCGATGTGACCGGAGCGCAGACACAGGTCCCTGGTCAGAGTTCCATGCGTGGCACCAGCTTACGCTTCGGCTACAACAAGTTCTGGGATCAGACCGGTACTAATTTTGCGGTGGCGGCTTATCGCTATTCGACGTCGGATTTTATGAGTCTGTCGGACGCAGCATCAGTGCGCGATCTGGCGGCCCGCGGCCACGACATCAATTCAGTTTATCGCCAGAAGAACCGCTTTCAGCTGATACTCAACCAGAGTTTGGGCAGTTACGGTAATCTGTTTTTGAATGCATCGGCGCAGCAGTACTGGAATCGTAGCGGCAACGACACCTTCTATCAGGCAGGCTACAGCAACAGTTTCAAGTACGGCTCATACAGCCTGAGTGCCGGACGCGCGCGCAACTTAAATGGATCGGTGTCTGATCAGTACATGATCACATTGTCGATTCCGTTAGGTCGTGGCGCTCGCGCACCGTTGATGTCGACAAATATCTCGAGATCGGGCGACAACACTAACGTACAGACCAACCTGAGCGGTTCCTTGGGCGACAGCAATCAGTACTCCTACAACGTTTACGGTACTCGAGCTTTTGGGAACGGCAGCAGTTCGACCAATGCCGGGGTCAGCGGTACGTACCGCGCACCGTATGCGGAGCTGCAAGCTTCGGCAAGTAGCGGCACCGGGTCGAGCCAGGTGTCGGCAGGCATCAGCGGGTCGGTGGTCGTCCATCCTGGTGGGGTGACGTTGTCGCAGATGGTCGGCGATACCTTTGGCGTGATCGAAGCGCCAGGCGCGGAGGGAGCTGGCGTTACTGGCGCTGCGGGGGGCAAGATCGACGGACGCGGCTACGCTGTGGTCCCGTACCTAGACCCTTACCACATCAACACGATCGACGTCGACCCGAAGGGGACCTCAACCGATGTCGAATTCCAGTCGACTTCAGAACAGGCCGTGCCACGACTCGGCTCGGTGGTGATGCTCAAGTATAAGACGGTGAGTGGCCGTGCAGCGTTGATCCGTGCGCCACGAGCCGATGACAAGCCACTGCCGTTCGGCGCTGATGTGGTGGATAGCAGTGGACAGACCGTTGGCGTCGTCGCGCAGGACAGTCGCATTTTTGCGCGCGGGGTGGAAGACCAGGGTTCACTGTTCGTGAAGTGGGGCACGGCAGGGTCCGAGCAGTGCCGGATCGATTATGTGTTGCCGCAGCCGACGGGTAAGCCGCAGTCAGCGTATCCGTTGGTGGAGGGACATTGCGTTGCCGAGGGAGCAATCCCAATGAAGGCGGATTCCCTCAACGTCGATGCTGTGCAGTGAAATACGAAATAAATGTGCGAACGGGGCAGAACACTGTCCAACGATACCGGCGATAGCACGTCCTGGCTCATGTCGGTAGTTGACTGAGCGCGTGCAGCTTGGCGCCTGGTCACAGAGATAGATTTCATGAGATGCGCCGTTTTATAACGGAAGTGTCGGTTTCTTGGAGTGGAGTGGGAATGTTCAATATTCTTGATAAGGCAGATAATGTCACAGGTGCTGTACGTGCGTGGCTGAATCCATGTGTAAAGGCTCCGATAGGTTTCGGGGCGAAGGCTGTAGCGCTACTCGTATTGCTGATGGCCGGAAATGGGAGCTTCGCGGCGGACCTTATCTCGATAACTCCAAATCCGCCTCCTACCCTGAATTTTCCGTCCATTATAACGATGGGGCGTGATAACCCTAACCCTTATGGCCCGACAGTTGAGCAGACCTTCCAGGTGACCCTTGGTCAAGACGTGGCCTGCAATATTAATAGGTATATAGAGATTGGCAGCATCCCTGTCACGGGCACTGGTTCTGCTGAGGGCGTATTCAAGACAGGCCTTAGTGGCATTGGCGTATTGTTGAAGATGACAAGAGTACTAGGGGGAGATGTGAATGATCTCAAACCACTTGTTTCTGGTTCTTTAGGTACATTGTCAGATCCTGGGAGGAACAAAGGTAGCTACCCCATAAAAATTTCAGCTACACTGGTTCCCCTCAAAAATGGGGGGGCTGCTTCCGGGAACGTGGGTAGCTTGCCATACATAAAGCTAACGCTGGGGGCATTCGGGTGCATGTCTGGTGGCCCATCTGTTGTTCAGTATCTGGGAAGTGGAACGATATCGGGCGCCACTACATGCAGTATCAACCCAGCCAACGCAGCCTTGAGTTTCCAGCTACAGGCGGTCGACTCGAAGGACCTGCCGACCATTGGTTCGAACGCAGGAGGCCAAGCAAGGCTGTTGAACGTGGACTGCGGTGACGCCCGCCCAAATATGTTTGCTACGTTCACCGACTCAACTAATCCGGGTAACAGATCTGACAAGCTGACACTAGTAGACGCTGAAGACGATTCAACGGCAAAGGGTGTGGCCTTGCAACTCGTTATAGCAACACCTGATGAGGGCGCGAAGCTCATCTCGTTTGGTCCCGATTCGTCAGCCGCAGGAACAGCGAATCAAATTCATCTGGTTAACACCGCGACCAGGCCGGGGAGTAGTGGTTATATCTTCACGATTATCGCACGTTACGTCCGCACAGGAACGATCACGCCGGGTAGGGTGAATGGCCTGGCAACGTACACGATGTCATATCAGTAGCAGATGCGCAGCGCGGGACAGTCTAAACACGATGTGATGAATGATTCGAGGATCCAGTTCAAATAGGAGCAGCATGAAACCTCCCGTTTTCTTTCAGATTCAATATCGACTGCGCTCGCGGACCCAGTGTGAAGGGGCTCCACCACGCCGTTGAGCGCTCATACAGAATGAGAATTAATAGTCTTCCGTACGCTCGCCCGGTAGCGCGTACTGCACGCGCTGGTAAAGGGGAAACACCGTGCTGTAGCCAGGAACCGGAACAGGATCGGTTCCAGCCAAATGCGGGAACACATACATGACCAGGTCCGGGTTCGGCAGCCGATGGAACTGGCGATTGATCTCGTTCTGAGCGGTGCGCGTATAGGTCCTGCCGTCGATGACAGAGCCCTGCTCCAGCAGCGGTCGCCGCAACTGCTGGCGCGCGTCCAGTAACCGGCGTGTCGCTTGGCTGCCTGTGGCAGATCCGGCTGTCTCATAATCCCAAATATCCAGCATGGTGCTGCCGTTATGAGGCAGCAGTTTCTCTTTGTCGGTGGCACAGCCAGCCAGAAGTGCCACTGCGAAAAGCACCCCCACGTATTTAGTCCAGGTCCAGAACATGGGAACCTCCTGCGCTATAGTCGACGCGGCGCCCCTTGGGGGCGTAGTCGATATTGATGGACCGTTCCAGATGAACGGCGACTTTGGCTCCGGGCTGCACATACACAGCGGCGAACGCCTGACCGTACAGTTTGTTGACCCACTGCGACATTTCTTGAACGCCACCGGCGAGAATGCGACCCATCGCTTCGTTACCTGAGATACCGACGGTGCCCAACTGGCCATTGCTCCCGGCCACCATGGCGACGTTACCGTTGTCAGATTTGATGAGAGAGGCTGCGCCGGCACCAGCGGCCGTGATCAGTGCCTGCGTGCCCAGATATTGCTGAGCATTACTGCGGCGTTCGCCGCTGACGCACGGAATACCATAAGGGTCGCTGATCCACCCGAGGCTGCCGTCTGTGGTCACACCGCTCGCGCCCTGAGTGTTTCCAGTGTCATCTTCATCGCGGTCATTGCGGCCGGATCCAGGCACCGTGCGCACCGTCCCGTCCTTGAATATGAAAGTCAGCGAACGAATGTTTCCCCGCACGCACGACAGCGTCCAGTCGCCGGAGGCTGTACCGCTGACAACGGCGCCTGCCACCTCAGGCAGATCGACGCCGTTGGCGGTGAGATTTTCCGGGCCGATCAGAACCTTGAATGGAAACGGGTCGTTCACCGTGCCGTCCACCGGCACTCGACCGATCAGCGCTGTCATGGCGATCGAGCCCATCAGCGTCGAGTTCGATGGAACGGTGTAGACCGGCTTGAGCCGACTCGCCTGGTCCAGATCGCGATCTCGATGGCGAACGGTTTCTCCCGGTTGTTCCAGAGCTGTCTGAGCGGGGCCGAAGCTCGTAGGGAAACTTAATGATTTGCCGGCTGCACCGCGACCAGCGGAACCTTCGGCGGGACGCGCGTCATCTGGCTCAACCCAGCGCATGCCATCGATAAAGCTCTTCCCATCACTGGTGTCCAGACCCAGGCCGACAGGCAAGTCAGACGGATTGCTACCTGCGCTACCAAGGCTGTCCATACGCCGTTGCAGATCCTGTAGAACGCTGGCGGTCTGGCTCTTTTCACCTTCGAGCGCCGCACGGTCTTCCTGTAGACGCCGGCGCTCCGTCTCGAGTGCGCCCTGTATCCTCTGCTCGATCGACGCTTCACGCGCGCGCAGGCGCTCGGTTTCCTCTTTCTGCTGCTTGTTGTCGCCCAATGCGGTTTGAAGCTCAGTGCGTAACTGTTTGACTTGGCCGACCAGGGTAGCGACGGTATCACGGGGCGTGTCGCCTTCTATCCCCAGCGCCTTCATCTCGTCCGGGGTCAGGCGTGGCCCGCTGTCAGCCACTTTGCTGGCGTGATCGCCGCCGCTAAACAGCTTGATGCCCACAAACAGCACCAGTAGCACGAGAGGGAGAACCAGCCACTTCAAGAGACGGTTACTTTTCATGGCGGTCTCCTGCATCGGGCGCCGTCAGGTTCAGTGAGGCGTCGAACGGACTGAGCACTGGTAGCAGCGATTCAGCCAGGCCATGCCTGCGGGTTACCAGATAGACCACCGTGGTATCGCTGGCTTGTCCGGCAGGTCCAAGGTCAGGATGCTGGAAGGTTGCTGTCACGAAGTCTCCCTGGAGTACGCGGGGGTCGAGCGACAACACGTTGGACGTGGTGTTGCGCAGGCGCACAGCCGTTACCCAGAAATCCTCCAAGCGCCAGGCCGCCAACGCGCGTGCCTGCACGGGCAACGATGGCAGCAACGAGCGCAGCGACAAGTCACGACGAACGTTAACGCGGCCTATGCCGCTTACGGCTTCTACCGTGCGCAGAGGCGCAAACAGGTTCTGTGCGGCATAACGGGTGAGCACCACTGGGACGGGTGTTTCCTTTGATGGATTCGATGGAGCTTCGCTTGCCTCTCCATCTTCACTACGCGCGGAGCGGTCGGCGGTTCCGTAGCGCTTGGGTGCTCCGTCTCCTTCGACGATACGCACGGGCTCCAACGTAGACTGGTTTTTTGCCGCCGGTTTGGCCTCGATATCCAACAGGATCAGCGCCCCCGTGTCGGCGTCTTGCAGTTGTAGACGCGACGGCTCGATAACGTCGCTGGCTCGAAGGTAGATCGCGCCACCCGCACTCTGAACACGCAGCTTGCCATCAAGCTCTGCCGGTATGCCAACCCGTACATTGCGATCGATAAACACGACACGCTCCTGGTCCACCAGCAACGGAATAGCGAGTGGCATGCGCTCCCAGCGCAGGATTTCAACAGCCTGCGCGGCGACCGGCACGCTAAGAGCAAGGAGGGCGAGCAGACGCATCATGGCGTGGCTCCTTCAATGGACAATGCCTTGGCCGGGGCCGGGGCGACCGTGACAGGCGCGGAAATGCGTTGCGGAGGCTGGCTGTAACAGTCGAGAACCAGGCCGAACGGATTGCGTTCCGGATCCTGGTCCGAGCGGGTGACTTTCACCGAGTAGCGCACCAATGCTCGCTTGACCGGCTCCGAGCCGTAGTACTCATCGGCGTTGAGATCCAGCGTGACAATCCAGTCTCTATCGGAGAGCGCTTTCACGCGCGCTGTCGGATCGTCGCCATATCCACGCCCCGGAATTTCGTAGACACCCCGTACCCGCTGGCGAAGTTCGCCAGCGGCGCGGCGAGTATCCAGGTCCTGCTGCAAATATGCGTGGCAACCGGGTGTCAGATATGGTGAAAGTGCATTGAGGTTGCGGGCATAGTCTTGCTCGCCATTGGCGGGCCACCGATGCAACTGCTGAAAGATGTAGTAGGTGAATGCGTAGACCGACTCTGGTGGCACTTCCCACCATTTTCTAGTACTGCCCGAACGCAGGTCCGGGGGTACATGAATGGTCAGGTCGCGAGGGGCGCTCCACCACCCTCCTCCGAGTACCAGTGCCAGAACGAACAGCGCACCGGCGCCAAACCGAAGCGTCTTCACATGCGACGTCAGATGGGCGACCTCGTTCTTGAAACGGCTCATAACTTACCTCGCTGCGTGCTCCAGTACCCGGAACGCGTAATGAGCCTGCCGCGGCTTGGGCGTGTGGCCAGTGCTGGAAAGTTCTGAGCCAGATACCACTGGATCTGGCGATGCAACCATGTCTCAGGTCGTCCACGTTTCAGACGCCGCAGGAGGCCACCACCGATGAACACGCCTGCTGCGATTCCAGCCACAATCATCGTGGGCATCAACGCAATGCTGGATGCGAGCCAAGCCAGCGGAATGCCCAGAAGCAGGCCTGCGGCGCCAGACAAGCCTGCGCAGATCCAGAGCTCGTCAGCGGTGAGTCCACGGACCACAACCGGCTGGCGATTCAGCCGGTGTGGCAGGAACTGCACGGTGCCTTCCTGATCGTGGCTCGCCATCACAACACGCCCGTAGCCGTGGTCAGCAGCCAGATGCCGATGACCAGGAGCATGGCGCCCACAGCCACCGACAGGCCGAATTGTCCCCATGTGGCCCGACCCGTGTGGATTTCGGAATAACGGGTGTACGCGTGATAGCAGACGCCAAGAAACATTGCCGCAATTACTATCAGCGCAACCAACATGATGATGTCGTAACCGTAATTCTGCAGTGTCTGCAGAATGCCGCTGCCCTGGCCGCGGGAAGGATCTTCCATCTTGGGAAGTCCAGCCGAAATGGCAGAAAGCGGCGTGCTCGCCAGGGCAGCCAGGAGAACAGATCGAGTCGATACACAGGATTGTTTGAACTTCATATCCAACGCCTTTTTAGAGTTACCGAAGAAGCAGGAAAGCCAGTACGATGTACACGGAGAAAAAGCGCACGAGCACCGCAATGAACTGACGCTGATTGATACGCTGCTCCACCCATCCGACGTAGGCGGTGCGCATCGCCCAGACTCCCCACACCAGAAGCAGGGCGAACAGCATGCCCAGAAGCAGGATCGAGAGATCATGCGCAGTGATGCCACTGTTGGCCTGGAAGGCCGCATCCTGAGCTGCATTCACGGCGCCTCCCGCCTGCTGACATCATTGCGGTAGTTCCCCATGAGCTCGACCGGATCGCGCGGTTGTGCGCGCTGCGGTGTCAGGTAGTCCTGAATGCCCGTCCGGACGCGGCGAACGTCCTCACGCAAACGGGCGTAGTCGAAGTGGTAGCGAACTCCGTCTTGTTGGCCGGTCGACTCGGCTATCGCTGCACCTCGCTCAGCTTGACGCTCCAGTCCGTCGAGTTGACGTACCAGCACTGCCAACTCGGCACGCTGCTCTGCCTCACCGGCACATGCCACCGAGGAAAAGCCAGCCAGCACGAGCGCTAACGTCCAGCGGTGGCAGAAGAGGAAAAACATGTTCGCTATTCCGAGTTGAGGAGGAATGGCGAAAGGTTCCTGCAGAATGGCCTGAGGCGCTGCAATCAATCAGAATGCCGACCTAACCGGATTTATGGGCCGGGCTAGGGCGCTGTTAAGCTGAGGAGCGCGGCACGCGCACAAATTTGTCTGCCGACAGTTTCAGCGAATGCAGTGGCCCGGATGTGCCGCCTCTTTCGGTAAGAGAGACTGACTATCGACCTGCCGGCGCTACTGTTGGAGTAAGGCTATAAATACTTCTTAAAGCTCCCTGCAGTCAGGCTCACCGCGAATCCCAGTAAGGCGGCGCTCGGCAGCAGGATCAGAAGCGGGTGCGCTGAGATCGGCAATGCCAAGTACGTGACCCAGGGCAGCACGGCCAACGGCATCAGGCTGGCTTTCGCACGGTGGTAGACGAAGCCGGATTCGCGGCCTGCGCCGAATCGGCGTACGTCCCTCCGTACCAGGCCGTCGATCAACCCGACGAACGCTGCCGTAAAAATCAGCGGAAGCGTCAGCACCAAGACCAGCAGGCGCACTAGGAAGGTGAGCGTGGTGAAGGCCGCCGCGATCAGGTAGCTCTCGGCCCAAACATAGACTTGGCTGATGTAGTACTGGAAGTTCCGGGTTTGCTCATGGCTGGGTGCGCGAGCGCGCTCTGCGGTCCGGCTCATGCGCTCCAGCAGCCCTGATCGCACGAACACCCATTCGTAGCCGGTATCCACCAGCGTGCGCGCCGTGCGCCCCGGTTCTTGCACGACCATGCTGCGCGTGAAATGGCTGGACAGGTGCCCCAGTTCGTACTGCAACATCTCCTGGGAATGGCGCCAACCCTGGTCCTGCCAGAACAGGTGCATACCGACACACTCAATCACGATCGAGAACAGCAACGAGCCGATCAACACTCCAAGCAGCCGGAACGGCAAGGTGATGGTGCCGAGGATCAGGCCCTGGCGCTGGTTCTGCTCCCGTTGCGCGGTCGAGGCGGCATCTTTCATGGCGCGGCCTCATCGGCAGCACTGTGGCCGGCGGTGTTGGCTACTACGTGAGTCCCGATCGCAGCGGCATCGTCCAGCAGGTCGTCAGGCAAGGCCGCGTCCTGCAAAACCGGGGAGCTGGTGAACTCCCACCACTGCGTGGCTTCGCTGTAGCTCTGCCGCATGTGGCCGGCCAGTTGCTGCAAGTCCGCCGGCATCACTTCGTCCGGGTCCGGGGCCGGCAACGGCATCCTGATCTTCCAAAGCTGACCGCCCTGCAGCAGCGCAAAACACTGGCCCTTGGGCAGGCCGACGATGTGCGACGGTTCGATCATCGGCACGCTGGTACTGCTGATGCGGTCCTGGGTATTCGACGTGAAATCTGTCGCTCCGCGAATGTCCGAGCTATCGGTCGCACCGGAAACGATGGTCGTGGTGTAGACCTCGACCTTGGGCAGTTGTCGGGTCAGCAGTTCAGCAGTCGCCGTTTCCCGAACCCGTAGCATGAACAGGTTATTGAAGTTACCTATCACCTGGCCTGCCTTCGCACGGTTGCCGATGCGGGCCTCAATGTCCGAAAGCGTCTGGGTGTACGCGGTGACTTGCAACCCGGCGCCGCCGCCCTTGTTGATCAGCGGGATGAACTCGTCGCCCATCAGCTCGTTGAACTCGTCGGCGTGGACGTTGATCGGCACGCGCGAACCAGCCGAAGCGCCGGGCAGGCCATCGTCGATTCCGTGCTTGTAGATGTGCCCAGCGACCGACACTAGATCGGAGAACATGGAATTGCCGACGGCTGCGGCGACTTCGGCGTCGGACAGCGCATCCAGGCCCACATAGACCACCGCACGCTTTCGGATGACCTGCATCCAGTCGAAGATCGGCCGCGGGTCGCCCAAGTCGGCGTAGTTCGGGGCCAGAAGCTGGGCGATCTTGCCGCTGGTGAGTTTCTCCAGCAGAGGCAGAAGGCTGGCGACGATTTTGTCGAAATATGTCTTGTCATAGCGGACGGCAGAGCGCAGGCCGTCCAGCACCGGATCGTAGTTGCGCGCCTGCGAGAGGTACTGCTCGAGCGCCACCACGCGCTTCTCGCGCCCGATCATGTTGCGCGGGATGTTCTTCTCATTGAGCTTTGCCTCGATCTGGACGATCACCTCCCAGGCCTTGGGCTCCGTCTTGGAAAAAAAATGCTGGGCGTATTCGATGAACAGCGCATCAATGTTGATGACGTGCCGCTGGATCAGCATGTAGTCCGGACGCTGCCCCAACTCGACCAAAGCGCGGGCGATGATGTTGACGAAGCGCCAAGCGAACTCCCTGAAGGCCGCGCTGTTTCCTTCGCCGGAGAGTTGCCCAGCGATGCGGGTGGCGACTTCCGAGATGCGCCCGAAGCGGCCCACCGCGTTGTATCGGGCGCTGATCTCCGGCCAGCCGAGATGAAAGATGTAGAACTCGCCTTCGCGCCCCGCACGCTTGGCCTCGACGTACATGCGTTTGAGCAGGTCCGCATCGCCCTTAGGATCGATGACGATCACGACCTCATGCTCGCCCGCCGCGTTCACGCGCCGGATGTCCTGGGTCACGAACAGTTCGGCCAGCCGCGTCTTGCCCACGCGCGTGGTGCCCAGCACCAGCGAGTGCCCGACACGCTCGCCCAGCGGCAGGCTGACGTCTACCTCCTCGGGTTCGATGCCGTGCAGCCGCGGCAGGCCACCCACGGGCGGCAGCGGCCGCACCGGGTTGAAAGGCACGTCCCAGCCGGTGAGCGCAGGCAACCGGGACAGCGGGAACGGCGCGAACTCCAGCCGTTCCTCCAGCCGCCGCGACAGTCGGTAGGCAGGCGTCGGCTCGACGTAGCGGCGGAACTCCGGCCGGTACGTCTGCATCAGCCTATGGGTGTGCTTCTGTTCCCACAGGAAACCCCGCCCGACGAACAGCCGCTGCTGGCTGACCGGCACGTCCTTGCTGGTCATCACGTATCGCGGCAGACGGCGGATATTGCGCCGGTAGCGCAGGATGACGCGGGCATCGCTGTAGCGGATCGCGCCGTAGGCGAAAAATGCCAGTGCACTGCCGACCCCCATGGCAGGGCTCAGTGCGAGCGACCATGGGGCCACCAGAGACAGAAACGCGGCGCCTGCACACGCTGCGACGGTATATAGCTCTACCGCTGGACGCAACAAAACCTCGACGGGTTGCTTCCCTGACATGGCTTCATTGCTCGATGCCGGTGGCGGTTATCAGCGCTGGGTAGTGCCGCAGGCCCAGGCGATCGGCCAGGTCGTCGCCAGCCACGGGCGCAAGTGGCACACCAGGAGCCAAGACACGCAGCCGCTCCAGGCCTTGCATGGTCTGCACGTTGACCACCAGGCCGACCGCGCCGCGCTCGCGCAGCGCAGTCGCATGGCGGCGCAGCCAGGCCTGGGACTGTTGATTTGCACCGAATCCTGACCCACCCTCTGCAGTAATTTGCATCGAATCTTGACCCACGTAGAACACTGACCTGCTCGGCAACGGGCGGGGGAACGGAGTGATCGACGTGGCTATATTGAGCATCATCCGACGCTGGCACTTTCGCGATCATGTCTCGTTGCGCGAGATTGCCAAACGGCTGGGCGTGTCCAGAAACACGGTCAGGCGTTACATACGGGCCGGCACGGTCCTGCCCGCCTATCCCGAACGTCACAGCCCCAGCAAACTCGACGGGTTCGCTGCGAAGCTTGCTGGCTGGTTGAAGACCGAGGCGACGCGACCCCGCAAACAGCGCAGAACCCTCAAGCAGATCCACGCGGACCTCTGTGCACTGGGCTTCACCGGCTCCTATGACCGGGTCGCGGCATTTGCCCGGCGCTGGCGACAGGAGCAGCGCGAGCAGGCGAAGACGACCGGGCGCGGGACGTTCGTTCCCCTGCGGTTTGCTGCAGGCGAAGCGTTCCAGTTCGACTGGAGCGAGGACTGGGCCGTCATCAACGGCGAGCGCACCAAGCTGCAGGTCGCGCAACTCAAGCTCAGCCACAGTCGAGCCTTCTTCCTGAGAGCCTATCTGCTGCAGACTCACGAGATGCTGTTCGACGCTCACCATCATGCGTTCGTTGCGTGGGGCGGCATTCCACGCCGCGGCATCTACGACAACATGAAGACCGCCGTCGACAGGGTGCGTCCCGGCAAGGTGCGCGAAGTCAACGCGCGGTTCAGTGCAATGGTGAGCCACTACCTGTTTGACGCCGAGTTCTGCAACGTCGCCTCGGGGTGGGAGAAGGGGCAGATCGAGAAGAACGTCCAGGACAGCCGTCACCGGCTCTGGCAGAAGGTGCCGACGTTCGGTTCACTCGCCGCACTCAACGACTGGCTGGCCGACCAGTGCGTGCTGCTGTGGCAGCAGACCCGACATCCGGAGCAGGACATGACGATCTGGGAGGCTTGGTCGGCCGAGCGGCCACACCTGATGCCGGTGGGCCAGCCGTTTGATGGTTTCGTCGAACACAGCAAACCCGTCTCGCCAACCTGCCTGGTGAACTTCGAGCGCAACCGGTACAGCGTGCCAGCGTCGTTCGCCAACCGACCCGTCAGTCTGCACGTCTACGCCGCGAAGCTCGTCTTCGTCGCCGAAGGCCAGGTGATTGCCGAACACGAGCGGCGTATCAACCGCAGCCACGACCGCGGCGAGACCATTTACGACTGGCGTCACTACCTGGCAGTCTTGCAGCGCAAGCCGGGAGCGCTTCGCAACGGTGCACCCTTCGCCGAGTTTCCAGCCGGATTCCGCAAGCTGCAGGGCGTGCTGCTCAAGCGCCCCGGTGGCGACCGGGAGATGGTGGAGATTCTGGCCCTGGTCCTGCTGCACGACGAACAGATGGTGCTTGCAGCAGTCGAGCTGGCGTTCGAGGCCGGCGCACCGAACAAACAGACGGTGCTGAACATCCTGAGCCGGCTGCTCGACAGTCCGCCAGTGCCGCCGCTGCAGACGCCACAGGCCTTCGCACTGAAGGTTGAGCCACAGGCCAACGTGGGCCGCTACGACCGTTTGAGGAATCGGGAGGACGATCATGCAGCCTGACGTCATGATGCAGATGCTCAAGTCACTTAAGCTGCACGGTATGGCACAGGCGTTAGGCGAGCTCGCCGCGCAGGACTCGCCGGCCTACAAGTCAGCTTCGCTTGTGCTTGCCGGGTTGCTCAAGGCGGAAATCGCAGAGCGCGAAGTGCGTTCACTCGCGTATCAGATGAAGGCGGCACGCTTCCCGGCGTATCGCGACATCGGCGGCTTCGACTTCAGTTGCAGCGACGCCAACGAAGCGCTGGTGCGCGAGTTGTACAAGTGTGAGTTCATCGACTCCGCGCACAACATCGTTCTGGTAGGTGGACCTGGCACTGGAAAGACCCATCTGGCAACCGCGATCAGTGTGCAGGCTCTCGAGCACCATCGACGCCGCGTGCGCTTCTTCTCCACCATCGAGCTGGTCAATGCGCTCGAACAGGAGAAGCTCGTGGGCAAGCCCGGACAGCTCGCCACGCGACTCATGTATGCCGATCTTGTGGTTCTCGACGAACTCGGCTATCTGCCGTTCAGCCAGACCGGCGGTGCCATGCTGTTCCACCTGCTCAGCAAGCTCTACGAACGAACCAGCATCATCATCACCACCAACCTGAGCTTCGCTGAGTGGGCCAGTGTGTTTGGAGATGCAAAGATGACGACGGCGCTGCTCGACCGGCTTACGCACCATTGCCATATTGTAGAAACAGGCAACGATAGCTACCGTTTCAGAAACAGCACGACACAACCGAAGAAGGAGAGAAAGAAGACCCAAATACCCACTGAATAACCCGCAAAGCTGCTCCAACGGGTGGGTCAGAATTCAATGCAATTCGTGGGTCAGGATTCGGTGCAAATCAACAGCCGTAACGTTCCGGCGCAAGGTCGGCGCGTTATGAACTGCTTTGCAACTACAGCTCTTAAACGAATTTCATACAGTTATTAGACGATCCGAACGGCTTTTCAGATTGATCCCATATTCAAATCACCCGCAAATCTGCACGCTTGTGCTTGGAGAATTCCATACACGTCCACATCTACTGAGCACTTTTTGCTGGTCATTCCTTTACTGCAAGCAATGATCGTAGGTGCTCAGCCCCAGGGGCTCGTATGGCAAACCAAGCACATTAACCTTCTGCATCTTCTGTCCGTCTTATCACAGTCGCTCTGCTCAACCACATCCAACCGGGTGATGTGGCACTGACCATCGATGCATTTGAGCAATGGTTGGGCACAATCACCGATGGGGCGGTGACCTTGGATTGCCTGCGCGCCGTCGCAGGCAATCTTCCGGCTATCCGAAACTTCCTCAATCTGGCAGACCTGCTAGGCGATAGCGTATACGTCTGTTACGTTGAGGTCTGCTGCATAGAGCGTCGCACGAATCAAATGCAGCATGCTTTGCATATTGCGATAGTTCACTGTCTCAATCGCGTTGCGACCCTTCAGTTCTTCCTGCGGCGTCAACAGGGCATCATAGATTTGCCAACCGTCCCGACCCGGTTCATTGCGCATCACCATATTGATCAGTTGGTGTTTGACTGGCTCCAGATGCCAAACGGGAATCCGCTGACCTTTGTTGCCTATCGTGAGCGCGAGCAGTTTTCCCTCGCGAACTTCGTGGCTGATCCAGCGTCGTGACTTTCCTGCCATCCTGGCGTAGTCGGCAACGACCACGTTGTGCGACGCCTCGAACTTCTCCAGAAGCTGCATGCGTTCGCGATGCTGATCAGTCGGAACAGGCTGGGCATACTGGGGCACATCTACAGCCGACAGGCGCTGGCTTTTGTCGACGAGATCGATGACGTCGTTCCCGGGTTTTGAGACCAGCAATACAGGCGGTGCCAGATGTGCCTGCAAGTGACCTCCCGCCATAGCGTCCGGTGACATGAACGGCACGCCGCTCAAGTGAACGGTCAGTGTTGTGCTGGCCGCCTCGAGCTTTCCCTGTTCGAGCAGATCTAGACGATCAGCCCAGTCCTGCATCATCACACGTCGCTGCTCGACGTATTCTGCGTGGTTGTAGGCCGACGCCACCCGGTTAGGATCAACGTGTGAGAGCTGCGCTTCAATCCAGGGCTTGGGATAGCCGATCTCGTGGAGCGCCGTGGACATCGTGCCGCGCATTCCGTGACCAGTGAGCAACGTGTCGTAACCCAGACGCTTGATCGCCATATTGACCGTGTTTTCACTCATGCGCAGCTTCAGATCGCTGACGTGCGGGAACAGGTACCGTTGTGCAGGCTTGACCTGGGCCAGGAGGTAGCGAACGATTTCCTGCGCTTGCTCGGACAGGGGAACCACGTAAGCCGGGACGTCGCTTGGGCGACGCCGTTCCTTGCGCATCCTGTTCTTCAGTTGCTTCACCGCGATTGGTGGAATGTTCCAGACACACTGGTCCAGATCGAATTGATCGGGGGTTGCCGAACGCAGTTCCCCGGTGCGCACGCCAGTCAGCAGCAGCAGACGCATCGCCAGGGTAGTTTGTTGCCGGACTGGCCCTTTGCGCAGGGTTTGAAGGAACGCGGGCAACTGGGCCATACGCAGGAACGGATTGTGTTCAACCGGAGGCAACGGTATAGCAACGACATCCAGATCGGTGGCCGGGTTCTTTTCCAGATCGGGGATGACGACGAGGGCGAAGCGGAACATCTGGGTAAACCAGGTACGCACCTTCTCTGCCACGGAGTACGACTTGCGGGCTTCGATCCGCTGGATGACTTCAAGCAGATGCCCGCGTGTCACGTCATAGATTGGGAGCGACTTCAGCAATGGCAGAACATCGTTGTGGAAACCCCGACGAATCTGCGAGAGCGTGCTCTGCCGGCCGTCAGGCAAGACAATCGACCGATGGGCCAACCATTGTTCGAAGACAGCGGAGAAGGTGTTGTCGCTGGCCAGGCGCACGGCCCGTTGCTTCAACTTGCGTTCAAGGTGCGGATTGATGCCCTTGGCAAGCTGCGAGCGAGCTTCGTCGCGCATCGAGCGCGCCTGCTGCAGAGACACTTCCGGATAACTGCCGAAGGAGATGCGCTTTTGCTTGCCTGCCCAGTAGTAGCGGAAATGCCAGGAACGTCCACCTGCGTGCGAGACCCGAAGACACAAGCCGAGTGTGTCGCGAAGATCGTAGGGTTTGCCAGAAGTTTTGGCGCCACGGATGGCGAAATCGGTAAGAGACATATCATCGAACTCCTGAAGCTGATCGTTCAGGGCGATGCTGTTCTTCTGTCGCTCACGCTTCCACAAACAATGGGGAATGCTCCCAACCCCCATTTTTGTACTCAATTATGTACTTAAACCGGGTGGCTGTTGGTGGCTCCGTATGATTCTTGGTGGAACTCAAATGGTCAAAAAACCCTTTGAATTCAAGGCACTTACGGAAGTCACTGGAACATCATGGAAATCAAGCGTGGAGCGGGCGATGGGAATCGAACCCACGGCTCTAGCTTGGGAAGCTAGGGTATTACCATTATACGACGCCCGCAGAATGCGCGATTTTACAGGGATTTTGGTGGTTTGGGCAGGGGTGTCGCTTGGGCGCTGGCGTGGAGACGGTCACGGCTCGGCGTGCTCATGCTGTCATTGCTTGTGATTTTGCTGGCTTTGGTTTTCGATCGCCGAGCATTGTGGCTTCATGGGGGGATTGAACGGGGCCTTCTGCGTTCAGATCGAATCGCCCTCGAAATAGTCCGTATCGATTTTCTTGATCTCGTAGGTGCTGGCGGTCGACACTCCCACGCCATGATCGGCCATGAGCTTCACCAGCAGAGCGCCATCCACGAGGATGATTTTCGATGTGATAACGCTTGCGTAATCACGGGCTTCACGGCTGAAGTTCGACGTGGTGAGAAATACCCCTTTATTGGCTCGCTGGCCTTGCAGGGCGCCTGCGAATTTCTGGATTTCGGGGCGTCCAACCGTGCTGTCCCAGCGCTTGGCCTGCACGTAAATCACATCGAGGCCGAGCTTGTCTTCCTTGATGGTTCCGTCGATGCCCCCGTCACCGCTCTGACCAAGAACGCTTCCCGCGTCCTGGCGCGAACCGCCGTACCCCATTGCTACCAGAAGATCGATGACCAGACGCTCAAAGAACGCGGGCGTCGCGTTCCTGATCTGGTCGAGCAGTTCCGCCTCAAGATTGGATCGCAACTGCTGATACGCCTGAGCAAACAATTCCTCCGGCGTGGTCTCAGCCGGGGTAGGCGCGTCCTGAACCAGCGGGTCGGTACTCGGCTCATTCTGGGTTGAGTCAACTCGCTTCTGTCGAAAGGCGACAAACTCCGGGAATTGATTCAGCAACGGGATGTCGATCCTCGCAGGCTGCTGTGCGAGCATTTCGAGTCCGCGAGGTGTGATCCTGAAATAACCACGCCTCGGCAATTCAAGCAGTCCGGCTTGTTTCAGGTAGGTGCGTGCCCAACCCGCGCGGTTGTCGAACACAGGGAATGTGCCGCTAGGAAGCATTTTGTTCCGCTCGTCGTCAGTCAATCCAAACGCAATTGCCAGCATTTCGGTGGCGTCACGTAGTCGGTGCTCTTTCTGATCGGCAGCTAGCTTTAGCAGCGGCAGCATGAGTTCCTGAAACCCGGGAATAGGCATGGCGGTAACGATTCATTGATTGGTAATCGATGAATCATAACAAGGGGCAGGTTCAGGTGTGTCGAGTAATCTTTGCCGGCCTCTTCGCACGAAGCGTGTCCGTTGAGTACCGGTCGAGCTGTTGTGCGAAACGGGTATCGCTGCCGCCTTTTCACACGGCGTTGGCCGTCATATTTGTTGACTCGCTTCGTCGGATTCGATGCCTGTTCTGGCTCGTGACTCTTCTCGATCTGATACTCACTGCGTCCACGCCGACGCAAGGCGGGCATGATCTCGCCGACGTCCTCGCCGGAGTCGTTCTTTCCGTTTTGACCATCATGTCCATTACCGTCGCGACTCGCTGGGGCCGGTCATGCAATGCAATGTGCTCACGCGAATCGCGCGGCATGTCACTTATGTAAACCGCGCTGGCTTCGATAGCCTCACCGAGTGACGTAAAAAAGCCTGGCCATCCTGAGGGTTCCGTGACTGCCTCGTATAGCAGGTGAACGATTTCTTCGTACCGCTCGGTCGATAGATCCATCTGAAACCCCGTTGCTTCTGGTTGTTCGATACGGCGTATTGCTCAGGCACTGCTTTGGCCTCGATGACGTCGCGCGTCATTGCTTACGATCGGATTGCGCCGTGATGAATTTTTAATTTCGTGCAGACCGTTGCGACTGAATGAATAGCGTTGCCGCGATCGTCCGCGCCTGGACGGGATTCAACACTACAACGATTTCACGTCACTGACCATCGACCCGATTCGCGAATTGACTGAAGCAATGCAGGAAATTTTTTGGACGTTGATTTTGAGACTGAATAGTCCTATTATCGTTTGCATGAATCGATCTGATACTCATCGTCCTCACCGTGCCGCCGAACGCGGACGGCCACGAGAATTCGACGTCGACCACGCGGTCGACGCGGCGGCGCGCGTATTCTGGGAGCAGGGCTATCACGCGACTCCTGTCGACGTGCTGTGCGAGGCGACCGGCGTTTTTCGAGGCAGCCTGTATAGAACGTTCGGCGACAAGCATGGCTTGCTGGTCGCGGCATTCGATCGTTATGCGGACGGCGCGGTTGCGCGACTGAAGGAAAAGTTGGCTGCGGACATGCCGCCACGCGAGGCACTTCGCGAAGCGCTCCTGCATTACACCCGGGTGAGCGCGAATCTCTCAGAGCGGCACGGCTGCTTCATTACCAACGCCGTAATCGAACTTCTGCCGGGCGACCACGTTCTGCGTCCGCATATCGAAGCGACGTTGCAGCGCATCGCCACACAGTTCAGTCTCGCGATAGCGCGAGGCCAGCAGGCAGGTCAATTTGACCGGCATCTCGACGCCGAGGAAGTCGGCCGCTTTCTACTTTGCATCGTGCAAGGAATACGCGTGCTCGGCAAAGTCGACATGAACGAGGTCGCGCTCGCCTCGATCGTGGATATGGCATTGCGCGCATTGACGTAAAGCATTCCCAGGTACGTTAGCTAGCCGGTGGCCTACCGCGCAAACGGTTGCCGCCGAAGTCTCTGTCTATTTTGAGAACGATCATTCATGAATACGTCGACTGCTTCGGCTTCCGCTGCGCCTTCTGCACGATACTGGAAAGGCGTGGCCGCGTGCCTCGTCGCGACCATTCTGATTGGCGTGATGTTTCCCGTCATGACCGATGCACTGCGTCGCATCGACCCTTTTACGTTTACTTCGCTCCGCTACCTGATCGCAGGCGTGGCCCTCGCGTTACTGCTGTTGTACCGCGAGGGCCCGGTTGCGTTTCGTGCGGACGGCGAGTCGTTGCCGATTGCCTGGCTGCTCGGGTCGGTCGGCTTTTGCGGCTTTGGTTCGTTTGTCTTTCTCGGGCAGCAACTCAGCGGTGAGCAGGGCGCCCTCAACGCGTCGATCATGATGGCGACGCAGCCCATGATGGGTTTGCTCGTCAATGCGCTGGTGCGCAGGTCCGCGCCCCCGCTGCCGTCACTGGTCTGTGTCGTTATCTCGTTCACCGGTGTCGCACTGGTCATCACGCGCGGCGACCTGAGGGCGGCGTTGCTCGAGCCGCAGCACTACGCGGCAAGCGGTCTGATCGTGCTGGGTGCGCTTTGCTGGGTGATCTACACCTTCGGTTCCGCGTACTTCACCCGCTGGTCGGCGCTCAAGTACACGACGATCACGACGTGGCTCGGCCTGAGCACGATCGTCGGCGTCAACGTGCTGCTCGTCGTGACGCGCGTCGTCAGCGCGCCCACGTTCGCGGCACTACGGGCGGTCACGCCGCATCTGATTTACATGGGGCCGATTGCGGGCTTTGTGGCAATCCTGTGCTGGATCTCCGGCAACCGAACCCTCGGGCCGATGAACGGCGTGCTGTTCATGGACGTGGTGCCGGTGACCACCTTCGTGGTGTCGGCACTCGCGGGCGTCGTGCCGAACAAAGCACAGGTGTTGGGCGCGGCACTGACGGCGTCGGCGCTGGTTCTCAACAACCTTTATCTGCGGCAGCGAGCTCAGATCACGAAATAGGTCAGTTGCACCGCCGCCCGCGTGACCACCATCTGCAGTACCTGCACGATCACGAACAGCAGGATCGGCGACAGATCGATGCCGCCGAGTTGCGGCAGCACGCGGCGCAGCGGATTCAGAAACGGCGCGGTCAGCTGATACAGGATCGGCATCGCGGGCGAACGCGGATTGAGCCACGACAGCAGCGCCATCAGGATCGTCATCCAGATGATCAGATTCAGCGCCCATTTGATCGCGGTCAGCACGGCGACGATCAGCAGCGTCGGCACGAGCGCGCGCGGGTCCGCGCCGGTCAGAACGACCATCAGCACGACGTAGAGGATCGCCGCGATCAGCGTCGCCACGACGCTTGCCCAGTCGATGTTGCGCGTGCTCGGCAGAATGTGCCGCAGCGGCAGCACGATCCAGTTGGTGGCTTGCATCACGGCGTTCGACACCGGGTTGTAGGGCGGCAGGCGCACGACCTGCAACCACGCGCGCAGCAGCAGCGCCGCGCCGAATAGCGTGAAGACGGTATTGAGCAGAAAACGGGCGATATCGCCAAACATCTTGTGTCCTTATGCTTCTGATGACGGCCGCCGACCGGCCGCGGGCTACCGGCGTCGCCCGATCGGAGCGCGCCGGCGGTTGATCTGGAATTGCACGCGTCTTTCTTGCGAAACGGCGCGTCGTACAGCGTTTGTTGCGAATGGCCGCGCGAGCCGGGCATGTGGTGCGTCGCGCGATGTTGCCCTGCGTCACGCGGAGGCGGCCTCATTGCGCGCCGCCGCTTCCCCGCTGTCTGCGCGACATCACACGGAAACCCGCACCTCGCTGATCAGGATCGTGCCGTTGCCGCCGTCGGTGTAGTTGGGGATGTCCGCCAGCAACGGCTCGGACGCGGGCTTGAATACGTTATAGAAGTCCTCCGCGCTGTCGAACAGGAAGTGACCGGCCGCCACGTACGGCGGCGGCGTTCCGGGCGGCCCGGCGTTGAGGCCCGCGTCGACCGACCAGCCTTTGAGCGCCGCCCCGAACAGCTTCGCCGCGAGCGGCATGTGCGTGGCGCAGTAATAGTCCATGTCGAAGCGGCCGTTTTCCCGATACGGGTAGAGGATGCTGACCTTGATCATTGTGCGTTCTCGTCTGTTGATCCCGAAGCGCGGCACCCGTGCGCCGCTGCTTCGCGCCGTGCCTGCCGGCCGTCACATTATCACGGCTTACTTGACGCTTGCACCTGCCGCGGCCCGATTTAGCGAGCGGCTCAGCGATTCTTCCACAGCTTCGGAGATCGCTTCAATCGTGGCGGGCGGGCTCGTGCGGCGTTGCGCGAGGGCGACCGCGCGACGCGTCAGCAGGCCGTAAAGCGCGGCGTGGTCGCCGCCGAGCCCTTCGAACAGCGCGAGCTGTTTCTGCACGACGCCGGTGTCGCCGCGCGATACCGGGCCCGCGAGCGCGTTGGGCAAACCCTTGTCGCGCGCGGTCTCGATCGTGCCGGCGAGCATCGGCAGCAGCGCGCGCAGCGCGTCGTCTTCGGCGAAACCGAGCGTGCGCCACAGCGCGACGCATTCGGCGAGGCTGCATAGCGCGAAGCTCGCCGCATAGTGCGCCGCGCCGTGATAGAGCATGCGGCTGCCTGGCGGAATCGACAGCGGATGGCAGCGCAACGCGACGGCGAGGGCGGTCAGCGTGTCCTTGAGCGTGCCGTCGGCCTCGATCGTCACCGAGCAGCCCGCGATCCGGTCGAGGTCGGCGGGCTCGCCGCCGAACAGGTAGAGTGGGTGAAAGCCGCCGATCGCCGCGCCCTGGTCGCGTGCCGGCGCGAGCAGTTCCACCGGCGACGCGCCGCTGCAATGCACGAGCGCCTTGCCGTGGCGGCTCGCGGCGTCGGGGGCGGCGGCGAAGCGGAGTGTGTGCGCTGTCGTACCGATGCTGTCATCGGGAACGGCTAAAAAAACGATATCGGCGGCGTCGACGACCTGCTGCGGATCGTCGGATGCCGCGCAATGCTCGATCTGCGCGGCGAGCCGGCGCGCGGAATCGGCCGAGCGGCTCGCCACTGCGCTAACCGGGTAGCCGGCGCGTGAAAAGCTCAGCGCGAGGCAGCGCGCGAGCCGCCCCGCGCCGATGAAGCCGATGCGCGGCAAGGAAGACTGGGACATGGTCGCGTGCTCCTGACGGATCGTTTGAACGGGAAAACAGCAGTATCGCCGATCCGCCAGCCGGGGCGCGATCCGGCCCCTTCGCGTTTCGGCGGCTCAGTTGGCGCGCCATATGGCGGGCGCGGCCCTTCATCGGGCGGCGCCGCGCTCGCAGGTCCGAAAACTGCTCAGAATGGGGCTCGAGTGGGCTCCTCGCGTCGAGGAGCCGGATGAGCGGTTCACGAGCCGGTTTGGCCGTTGCTGTTTCGTACTTCTTTCGTACTTTGTTTGCAGTCAGATTCGGGAGAGTCGGAATGAATATTTTTGCTTACCGAAAACACTTGCGGTTCCTGACGCGCGCGCAACGCCGTCGCTGGTGGGATCAGAAAAAGCGCCTGACGCCGCGCGTGCGGATCAGCGGCGCCTACGTTCCGCCGAACGTGTCCCGCGAATTCGTGTACGTGAAGGTCGGCTAGGCGCGCGACCCGCGCAGGTGAGAAAATGCCCGCCTGATGGATCGGCCGGGCATTTTTTATGGGCAATTTTTTCCGCTGTCAGGATTGAAGCGAATTTGTAATCAAAGATTACTGAAACGTGAATTCAGGATTGCCGCCGCGGCCGCCTATCCGGGGCGCAGCCGCCTGGCCCCGTCCAACTTCTTGATTTTTAGCCTGTTTTGTCCGTCTCGCGAGGGCCTTCGCGCGTGCGTTTGCGGGTGTCGTCAGCACCGTTCGCGCCGCCAATTGCAATTTGCAACAAATGCGAACAGATAGACTGGGGCTTTTTCGATACATTGGTTTTAAAGCATGCGAGGCATGCGCAGTCGGCGACCTTGGCAGGCCGCGCTAGGAGAAGAAAAGTGAAAAAGATCGTTCCGTTTGTCGTTGCAGCCGCACTCGGCCTGGGACTTGCCGGGGCCGCCGAAGCGCACGTTTCCGTCGGTATCGGCATTGGGGTGCCGATCGCGCCGGCGTATCCCGTGTATGCGGCTCCCCCGCCGGTCTATTACGCGCCGCCGCCCCCGCCGGTGTATGCGCCGGTCGTCGTCGCCCCGCCGCCGGTGGTCGTGGGCGGCTACTACGGGTACGGCCGCCCGTACTATCGTCACGGCTACTACCGTGGTTACTACGGTCACGGCTACTATCGCCGCTAATCGCACGAGGCAGTCAGGATATCGACGGCGTAACGCCGGCCTCGGGCCGGGTTGCGCCGTTTTATTGCCGCGTTGGCTTGCGCTTTCGCGCCTGCTCTGGCGCTCGCGTCGGCGGAGCACCGTTCCAAAGCATCGACGAAGCTGGGAAAATGGCTGTTTCGCCACCGCTCTGGAGAATCTCGCCGATGCAAGCGCTTCCCGCTCCCACTTTCGATGATGTCCTCGACGCCGCCGCGCGTCTCGAAGGCGTCGCGCACCGTACCCCTGTTCTGACGTCGAGCACGTTCGACGAGCTCACGGGCGCGTCCGTGTTCTTCAAGTGCGAAAACTTCCAGCGTATGGGCGCGTTCAAGTTTCGCGGCGCCTATAACGCGATCTCTCATTTCGACGCGGAGCAGCGCAAGGCGGGCGTATTGACATTTTCGTCGGGCAATCACGCGCAGGCCATCGCGCTGTCGGCGCGCCTCGCGGGCATCCGCGCGACGATCGTGATGCCGCACGATGCGCCCGAGGCCAAGGTCGCCGCGACGAAGGGCTACGGCGGCGAAGTGATCACCTATGACCGCTACAAGGAAAACCGCGAGGAGATCAGCCGGCGGCTCGCCGAAGAACGCGGCATGACGCTGATTCCGCCGTACGATCATCCGCACGTGATCGCTGGGCAGGGCACGGCGGTGAAAGAGCTGATCGACGAGACCGGGCCGCTCGACATGCTGTTCGTGTGTCTTGGCGGCGGCGGGCTGATCGGCGGCAGCGCCTTGTCGGCGGCGGCGCTGAGCCCGGCCTGCACGGTGATCGGCGTGGAGCCGGAAGCCGGTAATGACGGCCAGCAATCGCTCGCGCGCGGCGAGATCGTGCATATCGACACGCCGCGCACGATTGCCGACGGCGCCGCCTCCACGCATCTCGGCGATTACACGTTCGCGATCATCCGCAAGCTCGTCGCGCGGATCGAAACGGTCAGCGACGCGCAGCTGATCGAGACGATGCGCTTTTTCGCGCAGCGCATGAAGATCGTCGTCGAGCCGACCGGTTGCCTCGCGGCGGCGGCGGTCATGAACGGCATCGTGCCGGTGAAGGGCAAGCGCGTCGGCGTGGTGGTGAGCGGCGGCAATGTCGATCTGCCGAAGCTCGCGCAGTATCTCGCGTAGGCTATCTCGCATAAGCGCCGCGCCAGGGCGCGGTGAAACCTGAAACGGCGCGCAAGCCGAACCGGCCTCGCGAGCCGTTTTTTTATCTGCCTGAGGGACGCTTCAGCTTGCCACGTGCGCGGCGCCTTGCACGATCAGATCGTGATATCCGTTGACGATCACGTTGTACGAGAAATACGCGAACAGCAGCGCCGACAACACATGGCACGCGCGCAGCAAGCCCGCGCCGGCGCGCTTGCGCCCGTGGCTGCCGAGCCCGCAGATAAAGAGCGTCCAGCACAGCCCGCCGAGAAAGAAGCCGGCAAGAAAGACGAATGCGGTCTGCGGGCTCGTTGCGCCGGCCTTTGCGATCAGCGCGCCGCCGACCGCGGCGAACCACAGGATCGCCGACGGCGACGATACCGCGAGCAGCACGCCGCGCAGAAAACCGCGCCACGCCGACAGATGCGGCGCACGGGCGTCGCCTTCGCCGGCGACGGCGGGGGCGGTGGCCGGAAACATGGCTTCACGCGCCATCTTCCACGTGAGAAACAGCAGGATCGCCGCGCCGCCGATCCACACGACCCAGCGCACCGACTCGAATTGCAGCAGCGCGGCCATGCCGGCGAGCGCGAGCGCCGCGTAAATGAGGTCGCCGACGCAGGAGCCGAGGCCGAGCCAGAAGCCCGGCCGGAAACCGTGCGACAGCGTCAGCGAAATGATCGCGACGTTGACGAGACCGATGTCGAGACACAGCGACAGCGACAGAAAAAATCCGTCCGACATCATTGAGAAGGCGTGCATCCGGGCGACCGCTCCATCCATTCCGTTGTTTGTTGTGCGAGGCGCGGCCCGGAGGCCCAACCCAGAGTGGCTCGGCTCAGAGGCCCAACTCGCTCCACAGGTTGTCGATGCGCTGTTTGACCGCGTCGTTCATGACGATCGGGCGGCCCCATTCGCGGTCGGTTTCGCCAGGCCATTTGTTGGTCGCGTCGAGCCCCATCTTCGAGCCGAGCCCCGCCACCGGCGACGCGAAATCGAGGTAGTCGATCGGCGTGCGATCGACGAGCACCGTATCGCGCGTCGGGTCGACACGCGTCGTGATTGCCCAGATCACTTCCTTCCAGTCGCGGATATTGACGTCTTCGTCGACGACCACGATGAACTTCGTATACATGAACTGTCGCAGGAAGCTCCACACACCGAACATCACGCGCTTCGCGTGGCCCGGATAGCTCTTCTTCATCTGCACGATCGCCATGCGGTAGCTGCAGCCCTCGGGCGGCAGATAGAAGTCGGTGATTTCGGTGAACTGCTTTTGCAGCAGCGGCACGAACACCTCGTTCAGCGCGACGCCGAGCACCGCCGGTTCATCCGGTGGTTTGCCGGTGTAGGTCGAGTGATAGATCGCGTCGCGGCGCATCGTGATGCGCTCGACCGTGAAGACCGGAAACCACTCCTGCTCGTTGTAATAGCCGGTGTGGTCGCCATACGGGCCTTCGAGCGCATGTTCGTACATGGCCGAGGCACCCTTCGACGGACGCGGCGGCGCGCCTGCCGGAGCGGGCGAGGGCGTGCCCTCCTGCGGATAGATGAAGCCTTCGAGCACGATCTCGGCGCGCGCGGGGACCTGCAAACCATCGACGCCGGGCGTGAGGCACTGCGCGAGTTCGGTGCGTCCGCCGCGCAATAGCCCGGCGAACTGGTATTCGGACAGCGTGTCCGGCACCGGCGTGACCGCGCCGAGCACCGTCGCGGGGTCCGCGCCGAGCACCACGGCCACCGGATATGGCTGGCCCGGATTGCGCAGCGCGAACTCGCGAAAATCGAGTGCGCCGCCGCGATGCGCGAGCCAGCGCATGATGACTTTGTTACGGCCGATCAGCTGCTGGCGATAGATGCCTAAGTTTTGTCGGCTCTTGTTCGGGCCTTTCGTGACGGTCAGACCCCACGTAATCAGCGGGCCGGCGTCGCCGGGCCAGCAGGTCTGGATCGGCAGGCGGGCGAGATCGACGTCGTGGCCTTCCCAGACGATCTCCTGGCAGGGCGGCGCGCTGACCGTTTTCGGCGCCATGTCCCACACGGCCTTCGCGAGCGAGAGCAGCTTGCCCGCATCCTTGAGCCCCTTGGGCGGCTCCGGCTCCTTCAGCGCGGACAGCAGACGGCCGACATCGCGCAGCGACTCGAGCGCCGCGGTGTCGCCGTCGCCGGACTGCGCATCGATTCCCATGCCGAGCGCGACGCGGCGCGGCGTGCCGAACAGATTGCCGAGCACCGGAAACGCATGCCGTTCGGTGTTCTCGAACAGCAGGGCGGGGCCGCCGGCGCGCAGCACGCGGTCGCACAGTTCGGTCATTTCGAGGTTCGGCGACACCTTTTGCGAGATTCGGCGCAGTTCACCGATCGTTTCGAGGCGGCCGATGAAATCGCGCAGGTCTTTGTATTTCATCTGTGACGGTTCAGGGGCCGCGCGAGCGGCAAGTATGCAAGGTAAATAACGGCACAGGGGGCGGCAGCCGGCGGTAAAAACCGGCGGCGTGCCGGGTTGCCCCGGCCAAAGCGATTGTCGATTTTACCTGCGTTGGCCGGCGCACGTAGATCAGCCAGATGGCCTGGCCGAAACGGCCAGGGTGAGATATCCCAAAACGCGTATTCCACGCGGTTCCCAGCCCTCTCAGGGCGGTTCATAATTACAAATAGTTATAATTTTTGAATTCTATAGTGTTGACGATCTATAAAACCGTGCATAGAATCCGTCCACATTGGTTGAGGGGCATTAACCTTTTTACCGCTGCCCCCGGTTCCTTGAGACGCAACGCGTCACCGTTTCCGCTCCCCGCAGGGTACGAACGGCCTTATGAAGTCCTCGCCAGCGTCGATGAACGCTGGTTTTTCGCGTGGGAGCCTGGCCTGCATGCAGGCTTTTTTTGAGATGGCTCCCCACCAACGGTATTTGCCGTTTTCCCGACGTCGCTGCTGCCCAACCAGACAGTGCACGCGATGTCCTGACTCTGCGAACACGTAGCACCGCCTGTTCCCTCCGGCGGCGTTCGCGGATCATGCAAGATGGGAGATCTGAATGAACGCCTGGTTATCGTGGCGTCCCGATGAGCGCATTGCACAGGTTGTACGTGGTGCGCTGCGTCGCGGGACGCGACTGAGTCATCACCTGTTCAGCATTGTCGGCGGCCTTGCCGTGGTGCTGGCTCTCGCACTGTGGCTGATGCCGACCTGGCGCGGCGTGCTCGCCGCGCGGCTGATGCCGGTTATTTCCGCTGCCGTCCAGGCAGGCCCCGCGCGCCTGCTGCAGGGCAATCCGCTGCCGTCGATCGGCTCGCCGGCAACTGCCGGCGCGTCCGCCGACGAGACGCTGTCGGCCAACTCGCCGGGCAATGGCGACGCCGCGAACGACGGCAGCACGACGCTGACCGCCAGCAATACAAGCTTCGACAGTGCTTTCGACGGTCCCAGCTCCAACAGCATGGGCGTCGCGACGCTGAACGGGCTCGACCCGCGCACGATGCAAAGCGTCAGCGCACTGGCCCGCCTGATTCCCTCGCAACGCGTGTCCGCCGACGCGCGCGACGACCGCGTGCTCGTTTCGGGCCGCGAGCAGGATCTGGTCGCGTCGTATCTGGCGCGGCGTTATCGCGTCGCTCAGGAGCCCGTCAGCGAGCTCGTGAAAGCCGCGTTCGACACCGGCCGCGAAGTGGGCCTCGATCCGCTGCTGCTGCTCTCGGTGATGGCGATCGAATCGGGCTTCAACCCGTACGCCGAAAGCGGCGTCGGCGCCCAAGGCCTGATGCAGGTGATGTCCAAGGTGCATTCGGACAAATTCCAGTACTTCGGCGGCGAGGGCGCGGCGCTCGAACCGCTCGCGAACATCAAGGTCGGCGCGCTGGTGCTGAAGGATTGCATCGCGCGCGGCGGTTCGCTGGCGGGCGGCCTGCGCCTTTACGTCGGCTCGACCAGCCAGGACGATGGCGGCTACGGCGCCAAGGTGATGGCCGAGCGCGGCCGTCTGCGCGACGTCGCCCGCGGCCGCAAGGTGCCGATCAATGCGCCGCAGGCGCCGGTCCTGACCGCTTCGGCCAATCCGGCGGCGGCTGCCGCCGGCGCCAACGGCGGCAGCGGCAAGCGCGTGCAGGTGACGCTGCAAACCGGTCACGCGCTGACGCCGACGACGCCGGCCGTGCACACGCAACCGGCCGAACAGGACGATGCGACGCGCCATGTGGCGTCGGCGTCTGAAATGGGGGCTTGAGTTCGGCGCTGTCGAGACTCGTGCTTCGGTTGGCCGGCAAGCTCCGGCTGACACAAAAAAAGGACACCCGTGAGGTGTCCTTTTTTGCGTCTGGGCATCCAGTCGAACCGGGTCGTGGTCGTGTGACGCTAACCCGGAGCCCGAACTCAGGACCGCCCGAACAGCTTCGCGAGCCGCTCGACCGCTTCTTCGAGCTTCGGATAAGCGGTCGCATACGACAGCCGGATGGACTCCCTCGGCGCATGCGTGCCGAAATCCATACCCGGTACCAGCACGACGCCGGCATCGTGCAGCATTGCCTTCGTGAGCGCGGCGCTGTCGCCGGCGGCCGGATGCGCGACGCCGCGGCAATCGGCGTAGACGTAGAACGCGCCGTCGGGCATCACCGGCACCGAGAAGCCGAGCGATTCGAGCGCCGGCGCGATGAAGTCGCGGCGCCGCTTGAATTCGAGACGCCGCGCCTCGTAGATCGCGAGCGTTTGCGGCTCGAAGCAGGCGAGCGCCGCATGCTGCGCGAGCGCCGACGCGCAGATGAACAGGTTCTGCGCGAGTTTTTCGAACGCGCCGACCATCCCGGGCGGCACGACGAGCCAGCCGAGGCGCCAGCCGGTCATGTTGAAGTACTTCGAGAAACTGTTGACGGTGATGACGTCTTCGCCGAACGACAGCGCCGACACCGGCTGCGCGTCATAGCTCAGGCCCTGGTAGATCTCGTCGACGATCGTAAAGCCGCCGCGCGTGCGTACGGCCTTGACGATGCGCTCCAGCTCGGCCGGTTCGATCGACGTGCCGGTCGGGTTCGACGGCGAAGCGAGCAGCACGCCGCGCGTGCGTTCGCCCCACAGGCGCTCGACGTCGGCGGCGGTGAGCTGGAAGCGCGCGGCCGGCCCGCTCGGCACCATCACCGGCTTGCCTTCGGCGGCGATCACGAAATGGCGGTTGCACGGATAGCACGGGTCCGGCATCAGCACTTCGTCGTCGCGATCGACGAGCGCCGCGCACGCGAGCAGCAGCGCGGCGGACGCGCCGGCCGTGACGACGATGCGCGCCGGATCGACGTCGATGCCGTAGAACCCGGCGTAATGCGCCGAGATCGCCTCGCGCAGCGCGTGCAGGCCGAGCGCGCTCGTGTACTGCGTGACGCCGCGGCGCAGCGCATTCGCGGCCGCCTCGATGACCGGCTCGGGCGCGGTGAAATCGGGCTCGCCGATGCCCATGTGGATGATGTCGCGCCCCGCGCGTTCGAGCAGCGCGGCCTCCTTGGCCAGCTCCATCACGTAGAAAGGCTGGATGGCGTCGACGCGCGCGGCAAGCCGCACGAGGGGTTCGGTCACGGAGTTCATACGGTCAGATCCGGTTCAGGAACAGAAACAGAAGCAGAACGCCGCTTCGCCCAGCCGATGATGCGCTCATCGAGGGGCGAAGCGGCGTCCGGGCGGGCGATCGAGATTCTTCGCCCTGGGCAGTGAGGCGCGGCAGGGGCCCGCTGCATGGCATGGCCCCGCGTGCGCCGCGCTCAGCTCTTGCGAGCCGCCTGCGTTTCGGTGGCGCGCAGTTGCGCCGACAGCTTGTCGAGCACGCCGTTCACGTACTTGTAGCCGTCCGAGCCGCCGAACGTCTTGGTCAGCTCGACCGCTTCGTTGATGACCACGCGGTACGGAATGTCGACATGATTCTTCAGTTCGAACGCGGCGACCAGCAGCACCGCGCGCTCGACCGGCGAGAGCTGTTCGATCGGGCGATCGAGGCACGGAGCGATCGCGGCGGAGAGCGTCTCGGAGTCGCGCATCACGCCATGCAGGAGCGCGTCGAGATGTTCGTGGTCGGCCTTGTCGTAACCTTGCGCGCCGCGCAGCTGCGCGTCGATCTCACCGCCGGGCGAGCCCGACAGCAGCCACTGGTAAAGCCCCTGCGTGGCCAGTTCGCGGGAGCGTCGGCGTGCGCTCCTCATGCCTCTTCCTCGTCGTCTTCGTCTTCTTCCTCGTCGTCGCCGCCGAGCTGTTCCAGCGCGACCGCGAGATTGGCCATTTCCACGGCCACGCGAGCGGCGTCGCGACCCTTCTCGGTCATGCGCGCGACAGCCTGCTCGTCGTTCTCGGTGGTCAGCACCGCGTTCGCGACGGGGATGCCGAAGTCGAGGCCGATGCGCGTGATGCCCGCGCCGCTCTCGTTCGAGACGAGTTCGAAGTGGTACGTCTCGCCGCGAATCACCGCGCCGAGCGCGATCAGCGCGTCGAATTGCGCGCTTTCGGCGAGCTTTTGCAGCGCCAGCGGGATTTCCAGCGCACCCGGCACCGTGACGAGCAGCACGTCTTCGCCGGTCACGCCGAGGCGTTCGAGTTCTTCGATGCAGGAGTCCGCGAGGCCGTTGCAGACGGGTTCGTTAAAGCGCGCCTGGACGATGCCGATGCGCAGTCCGTCGCCGTCGAGATTCGGTTGGTATTGTCCGATTTCCATGTGAATTCCGTAGTTGATGAGTGGGCGCGTGGAGGGCGCGATCAGCCTTGCGGGGCCTGCGTTTTGCTGCCGGGCATCGGCACGAAGCCCGTGACTTCGAGACCGTAACCCGACATGCTGCCGAGCTTGCGGGGATTCGACAGCACCTGCATCCTGCCGACGCCGAGTTCGCGCAGAATCTGCGCGCCGACGCCGTAGGTCTTGAAATCGACCGGCCGGCGCTTGAGCGCGTCGGCTTTTTCCTTCGAGTCGAACGCCTTGAATACGTCGATCAGATGGTCTTTCGAGTCGCCGCAATTGAGCAGCACGATCACGCCGAGGTCGCGCTCGGCGATCTCTTTCATGGCCGCGTCGAGCGTCCACGAATGGGTCGATTCGCCGACTTCGAGCAGATCGAGCACCGACAGCGGCTCGTGCACGCGCACCGGCGTGTCGTGCTCGGGGCTCGGCGTGCCGCGCACGAGCGCGAGATGCGGCTGGCCGCTCGGCTGGTCCAGATACATGACCGCGCGGAACGCGCCGTGCGCCGTTTGCATGGTGCGCTCGCAGATGCGCTCGACGATCGATTCGGTGCGGCTGCGGTAGTGGATCAGATCCGCAATCGTGCCGACCTTCAGGTTGTGTTCTTTAGCGAATTCCAGCAGGTCCGGCAGGCGTGCCATCGTGCCGTCGTCCTTGATGATTTCGCAGATCACCGCCGCCGGCGCGAGACCCGCGAGCGCCGTGAGGTCGCAGCCGGCTTCGGTATGGCCGGCGCGCACCAGCACGCCGCCGGGCTGGGCCATGATCGGGAACACGTGGCCCGGCTGCACGATGTGCTCGGCTTTCGCTTCCGGCGCGACCGCGGTGGCGATCGTGCGGGCGCGGTCGGCCGCCGAAATGCCGGTGGTCACGCCTTCGGCCGCCTCGATGCTGACCGTGAACGCGGTGCCGTACTGCGTGCCGTTGCGATACGTCATGAGCGGCAGGTTCAGCTGCTTGCAGCGCTCCTGGGTCAGCGTCAGGCAGATCAGGCCACGGCCGTAGCGGGCCATGAAATTGATCGCTTCCGGGGTGACAAACTCGGCGGCGAGCACGAGATCGCCCTCGTTTTCGCGGTCTTCTTCGTCGACGAGAATCACCATCCGGCCGGCTTTCAGTTCGGCGATGATCTCTTGGGTGGAGGCGAGCGTCATGTTGGGGGAGACTTTTTCGGGAAAGCGCGTATTTTACGCCACGCGCGTGGCCAAGTCGCCTCCGCCGGACGACATAGGCCGATTAGTCGACTGGCAGCGGGTCGGCCCGCGCTGGGCCTTTCCTGATGACTGGATTACACGGGCTGTCTACTTTCTGGCCGACTTCGTTCGCACCGGGGCGGGGGCGTCATGGGGGCCGCAACTCGGACGCGCTTCGAACCAGGTCGGGAGATTCACGGTCTCGGGCTCGCCCGGCGTTTCGAGGTGCGCAAGCAGGATCTGCGCGGCTTTGGCGCCAAGCAGCGAAGCGTCGCGCATCACGGTTGCGATGGCGGGCTGATGGAACCGGCTCAGCGGAACGTCGTCGCAGCTGACGAGCGACAGATCGGTGCCGAGCTGCAAGCCGAGCCGATGAACCGACTCCAGCGCCCCTTCGAGCAACTGGTTGCCGCCGAGCACGATGGCGCTCGGCGGACGTTTGGCCGAGAGCATGTCATCGAGCGCCACTTTGCCGTGTTCTGGCGACAGCGTTCCGTGATGCACGATCAGGTCGCGCTTCACGCCGAAGCTGTCGAAGGCCGCTTCCATGGCGCGAATTCTCTCCCGCGTCGGCCGTACGTCGCGCCCCACCACGAGGCCGATGCGCGGCGGCACGCGGATGTCGGCTGTGCAAATGCAAGAGCCCGGGGGCGCGATGCCGCGCTCCCGGGCTCTCTTCGTGCATGAACCGCCGACTACCGCTTACACGGCCACCCCCATGGCCGGATCGCTGACGCCGTCCTGGCCGTTTTCCAGGCGGCCCGCAAAGCGGCGCATGAAGTTAGTGTTGCCCGATCCGTTCGCGGCGGTGGGCGCCGAGACCGTGAAGTCGTACCAGTTGTATTGATCCGACAGCGTCCAGTACGGCTCGACCTGCATGCCCGGGTCGATCGTATAGGTCCAAGGGCCATCCGTCCGGTAGGCGTTGGCCGCGACAGTCACGGTGATGGCCGCCGAGCCGCTGTTCATGATCGTCAGATAGACGGCATCGTTCTGGTGGTCGTAGCACACGCGTACTTCGGGATTGGCGCCGCTCGCGATGTCGTTGACGTTGCCGGTGAATTCGCGGTTGTAGCCGTTCGGGCCGCACACCCACAGATCGTAGTTGCCGGCGTTGTTCTTCACGGCCGCCCACGCGTCCGAGATTTCCTTGCCGGCTTCCACCGTGTAGCGCTGCGGCGGGTTGTTGAGGTTCAGCTTGTCGTAGACGTGGAAGACCGCCGCCTGCGTGCCGGTATTGCTGAAGATCAGCCACACCGAGCCGCTCGCCGCATCGACGTTCGCGCTCGTATGGAGGTGGTACGGCAGGGCCTTCGACGGGCGCAGCATCTGCGGCTGGGTCGGCAAGGCCGCGCTGCCGTAGGTGATGGCCGGCACCGCGCCGGCTGCGTCCTGGCTCGCATAGAGCGCGTTGGCCGCGGCCTGGGTGGGGGCCGCGGGCAGGGTCGGCACCACCGTGACCGGATTCTGGAAGTTGAAGCAGGAGGTCATGTCGCCCATGACCGCGCGACGCCACGGCGTGATATTGGTTTCCTCGATGCCGAAGCGCTGCTCGATGAAGCGCAGCGTCGAGGTATGGTCGAACACCTGCGAATTCACGTAGCCGCCCACGCTCCACGGCGAGACCACCAGCATCGGCACGCGCACGCCGGGGCCGATCACGGCGCCGCTCGGCGAGTTCGGATCGGCCGCGGCCGACGACATCGTGAAGTACTCGTATTCCGTCGATACCGTGGACTTGCCGTAATAGCCGCCCGAGCCATTCGGAGACGGCACGCACGGCGGCGGCATGTGGTCGAAGAAGCAGTCGTTCTCGTCGTAATTGATAAGGAGAACGGTCTTGCTCCAGACCTCGGGGTTGGACGTCAGGATCTCGAGCAGCTGCTGCGAATACCATTCGCCCTGACCCGGCGACGACGAGCCCGGGTGCTCGTAATAGGCTTCGGGCGCATGGACCCAACTGACCTGCGGCAGCGTGCCGTTCGCGACGTCGTTGGCGAGCGACGCGAGAAAGCCGCCGTCTGGCATCGTATTGGCAATGCCGGGGGCGAGCGGATTGACCGCGTCCATGGCCGGCGTATACGTCGCGTTGGTGCCGTAGGCCGTGTTGAGCTGCTGGTTGCAGACGCGGAAGTTGTGGAATGCCGCATTCATGTTGGTCACCGCCGGATCGGGCGGATACCAGTACACCTTCCAGCTCACGCCGGCGGCGGCGAGGCGTTCGGCCGTGGTCGTCCACGTCAGGTCGGTGGTGGTCGGCGCGGCGAGCACGAGGGTCGACGTCTGCGTGTCGCACACCAGCTGGTTGGCGACCGCGCCGTTGGTGCCGGTCTGCAGGAACAGGCGGTTCGGGAAGGTCGGGCCGTGCACCGAGCAGTGATAGTGGTCGCAAATGGTGAACGCGTTTGCGAGCCCCCAGTAGAACGGCAGTTCGTTCTGGCTCAGGTAGCCCATCGACTGGTTCGCGCCCTTGCCTTGCGGCCATGCGTACATGGCGCCGTTGTTCCAGCACGAATGCTGGGTGGCCCAGCCGTGATCGCCGCCCGTGACCACGCCGTCGCCGAGGCTCGGGTTCAGGTAGTACGGCTGGATTCGCGTGCCCGAGACGCCGGTCTGGTTCCAGACGGAGCCGTTGACCGTTGGAATCGTCAGGCGGTCGCTGAAGCCGCGCACGCCGGGCAGCAGCCCGAAGAAGTGGTCGAACGAGCGGTTTTCCTGCATGAAGATGACGATGTGCTCGACGTCGTTGATCGTGCCGGTGGCGTTGTTCGGCGCAATCGCGAGGGCACGCTGGATGACCGGCGGCAAGGCACTCAGCGAGATGCCCGCGGCCATCGAGCGCAGAAAACTGCGGCGGTCCATTCTGGTCATGATGACTCTCTGGTTGATACGGTTGATTCGTTGGGCTGCGTGCCGGAAACGGACATTGTCAGTCCGGTCCCGGCGGATCGGCGGCCCGGTTCAGGGCGCGCAGTCGAGCTGGGTGTTGAGCCCCGGCGTCGGGATGACCGTCGTGCCGCTCGCCGCGCAAGGGCCCGACGCGGGCGCCGCGACGATTGCGGTTTGCGTCGCGGCGGTGCCGCTGGTCGACGTGTTGGCCGCGGCGGCGGGCGCGTTGCTGTCGCTTCCGCCGCTGCAGCCGGCCATCGCCAGCGCGGCGGCGCAGGCGACGGTCAGGCCGCACAGGCGCAGGCCGGCCCGGGAAAAAACGGTGAGAGAGAGGGTAGTCATGCCTGTAGCTCCTTATTGCGGCAAAACCGAGGACAGCGGTGCCTGGGACTCGAACAGATTGAGGACTTCGGACGGGCTCAGCGCGCGGTTCCACATCGAGACATCGGAGAAGGCGACGGGCGCGAGGTTGGCCGCGTTGATCGCATAACCCTTGTTCTTGAAGAACAGGCCGGTGCCGTCCTCGCCGAAGCCGAAGCCGACTTCGCTGGTGTTGCTGTTGACCCCGTTGATTGCGGAAATCGTCATGCTGGAAGAGATCGTCGCGGGGACGCCCGTGCAGGTGCTGCCGCTGACGTTCGGGTCGCAGAGGTAGAGGATGATCTGGTTGGCCGTGTCGCCGGCGTTATCGGGCTGGTAGCGATTCAGGTTGCCGACCATCGCGACATAGATCCACGTGTTGACGCTGTACGGATGGCCGGGCGAACCCGTGGTGTCCGTGCGGTTCGTGCCGTCCGCGACGTTGAGGTCGAAGCCGCAGCCGAACGAACCGAGCACGAGGCCCGCCTTCGCGCCGGAGCTCGCATAGCCGTTCTTGTTGCCGAAGACCGGCACGCCACCCGCATCGGGGCAGGCCGGCGCCTTGTACCAGAAGCCGATCGTGAACGCGCCACCGCTCGCCGCGGTCGTCGAATTGGTGGTCGACGCGGACTGGATCGCTTCGTTCACCACGTCGAGCGAGGGGCTGTTCGGCGCGAGCAGGTAGCCGTCGTAGCCGTTCGCGTCGAGATTGACCGGCGTGACCTCGAGCGCGTTGCCGCCGAACGGGCCGGGGTAGGCCGTGCCGGCACTGTTCACGCCGGCGGCGATCAGATCGGCCTGGAACGGCGCCAGCGTGCTGTTATTGAAGTGGTCCGTTTCGGGCGTCGTATTCAGATTCGTCGAGCCCATCGGATAGTATTCCTGAAGGCCCGTCGTCGAGACCGACAGCTTCGGCGTCTGCACGAAGGACACCGGCTGCGAGAGCACGGCGCGCGGCGCGCTGCCGGCGCTCACCGCATAGTTGAGCTGGTAGGCGCCCGTGGCGATCAGGTACTGCGACAGGCCCGTGTCCGTGTAGGTGGTCGCGCCGGCGGGCAGCGAGGCGATCTGCTGTCCGTTGCGATAGACCGCGAGCGCGCTGCCCGACGGCGCCGTCCAGTTGAGCGTCACGTTGGCCGATGTCGTGTCGTTCTGGTTGATCGTCGTCGCGAGTTGCGTCACGGGCTGCGCACCCGTCAGTTGCGCGCCGTCCATCGTGTAGTTCGCCGCCGACGGCAATGCGCCGAGGAAGGACAGCAGCGTCGGCGTGACGTCGGCGATGCTGGCGTACGCATACAGCCCCGCCTCGGACGCGGGCACGGCGGCGTTGAGGTTGGCGGTCCCCGTATTGGCGCTCTGGTTCATGCCGATGAAGGTGGTCGATTCCGGTTCGAGCGCGAGACCGTCCGCGCTGCCGCTCGCATTGAGACCATGCCCGGACGTCACGACGATCAGCCACTGGCTGCCCGAGGCGGCGGCCGTGGCGTTGACCAGTTGGCCGACGTCGGCGTCGAGTTGCGCGAGCGTGTTCTGATACTGCGCCGAACTCGCGGTGAAATCGTTCGCCGCGGTTTCGGCGTCGCCGTACTGCGCCACGACCGTCGAGTAGGCCGGCTTGCCGATCAGCGAGAGGGCGCCGCTCGTCACGCAATCGGCCGCGGTCGTGCTGGGCGAGCAGTCCGTGAGCGTGTCGAGATGGCCGCTGGTCTGGATCGGCGCGAGCATCTGCGCGAGGCTGCTGCCGGCGACCACCGCGCCGTTCAGTCCGCTGCCGGCCGCCTTGGTCATGTCGAACAGCGTGCCGGCCTGAACGGCCTGATTGGGCGCATTCGAATAGACCTGGTGACGGTTGGCCCAAGCGCCGGTCAGGAGCGTGGCCCAGGACGGTCCGTCGAGATTCGGCTGCTGGCTGGCCGCGCCCGCGACACCGCCGCTATAGGCGAGCTGGATGCCGAAGTGTGCGAGGTTCGGCAGCGTGTTGTTGGCGATGCCGGCCTGCACGGCGGCGTAGGTCGCGCCGTCGAGGTCGATCAGCAGCACGCGGTTGGTCGGCGTGGTGTTGCCGGGCGTGCCCGAGGTTCCGGACGTTCCTGAAGTGCCCGACGTTCCGGAGGTGCCCGAGGTACCGCTGCTGCCCTGGGAATTGCCGCCACCGCCGCTGTTGCCGCCGCATGCGGCGAGCGCACCCGCCATCATGAGCGCGCACGCGCCTCGCAGCAGGCGCCGCTGTGTGCGCGTGGCGGGCGCGAAGGGCAGGGAAGCCGACGGGCTTCCCCCGGCCAGGAGCTTGCTGAGTGACGCGATTGCGCTGGATTTCATGATGACTGTCGGATTCGATGAAGGGGTTCGGCGCGTGGTGATCGGGGACGTCCGGCCGCGCGGCGAGAGCGGCAAGCAGGTGTTTCCATGCTTGCCCTTCGTGTGCCGCACGGACCGGTCGTCCGCGCGTTGTTGTTTACTTCGACAGCAGGGTGGAGAGCGGAACCTTCGATTGATAGAGGTTTTGCACTTCGCTCTGGCTCAGCGCGCGTGTCCACATCGAGACGTCGGAGAAGGCGATCGGCACGTAGTCGGCCGCGTTGATCGCATAGCCCTTGTTTTTCGCGAACAGGCCGGTGCCGTCCTCGCCCATGCCGAAGCCGATCTCGCTGGTGTTGCTGTTCACGCCGTTCAGACCGTTCAGCAAGCCGGCCGTGAACACCGCGGCCGGCACGGTGGTCGAGATCTTCGTGCAGTTCGTCGAGCTGACGGCCGGGTCGCAGAGATAGAGGATCTGGGCCGAACCCGCATCGCCGGCGTTGTCGAGTTCGTACTGGTTCAGGTTCATGACCATCGCGACATAGAGCCAGTTGCCGGCCGAGTACGAGGTGCCGGGCGAGGTCTTGGTATCCGACCGGTAGGTGGAGCTGTTTTGCGCACTCGACACGAAATCGAAGCCGCAGCCGAACGAACCGAGAAGAATGCCGGGTTCGGCGCCCGAGGTCGCATAGCCGTTCTTGTTGCCGAAGATCGGCACGCCACCCGAATCCGGGCAGACCGGCGCCTTGTACCAGAAGCCGATCGTGAACGCGCCGCCGGTGGCCGTGCTCGTCGGCGCATTGGTGAGCGCGGCGGACTGGATGGCCTGGTTCACCACGTCGAGCGAGGGACTGTTCGGCGCGAGCAGATAGCCGTCGTAACTGGCGGCGTCGACATTGGCCGGCGTCACTTCCAGTGCATTGCCGCCGAACGGGTCGGGATAGGCGGTGCCGGCATTGTTCACGCCGTTGGCGATCAGGTCTGGCTTGAACGGCGCCAGCGTGCTGTTGTTGAAGTAGTCCGTTTCGGGCGTCGTGTTCAGATTCGTCGAGCCCATCGGATAGTACTCCTGCAGGCCCGTGGTCGAGACCGTCAGCGGTACGGGAACGACATACGAGATCGATGTCGTGAGGAGCGATGTCGGTGCGGTGGCGGCAACCACGGTGTAGTTAAGCTGATAGGCGCCCGTTGCGACCAGATACGATCCCAGACCGTGGTCCGTATACGTGGCCGTGCCTGCGGGCAGCGAGGCGATCTGCGTGCCGTTGCGGTAGATCGTGATGGCTTCGCCCGACGGCGCGATCCAATTGAGCGTCACGTTGACTGCCGACGTGTTGTTCGAATTGATCGTCGCGGTGAGGTCGGTGACGGGACTCGCGCCGAGCAGTTGCGCGCCATCGAGCAGATAGTTCGCGGCGCTCGGTGCGTGCCCGAGAAAGGACAGGATCGTGGGCGTGACATCGGCGATGCTCGCATACGAGTACAAGCCATTGAGCGTGGGCGGCACGGTGGCGCCGACACTGGCACCGGCTGCATTCGCGGGCTGGTTCATGCCGATGAACGCGGTCGATTCGGGTTCGAGCGGCAGGCCGTCGTCGCTGCCGTTCGCGCTCAGGCCGTGCCCGGAAGTCACGATAACGAGCCATTGGCTACCGGCATTCTGCTGCGTGGCGGCCACCAGTTGACCGACGTTCGCATCGAGCGATTGCAGGGCGCTCAGATATTGCGTGGAATTCGGCCCGTAGTTTTCCGAAGCGTCTTCTGCGTCGTGATATTGCGCGACGACGGTTGCATAGCTCGCGTTGCCGATCAGCGCCAGCGCGCCGTCCGTCACGCAATGCGCGACGGATGAGTTTTGCGAGCAGTCCGTCAAGGTATCGAGATTGCCGTCGCTGTGGATCGGCGAGAGCATTTGAGCCAGTCCGCTCGATGCCACGGCTGCGCCGTTCAGGCCGTTGCCGTTGGCCTTGATCGTGTCGAAGATCGTGCTGCCGGCAATCAGCGAATTCGGCGCATCGCTATAGACCTGATGCTTTTCGGCCCAGTTGCCGGTGAGCAGCGTGGCCCATGACGGCGTATCCAGATTCGGCGTCTGGTTGTTGGTGGCGGCCATGCCGCCGCTATAGGCCAGTCCGATATTGAGTTTCGACAGATTGGGCAGCGTGCCGTTGGCGATCCCGGCTTGCACCGCGTTATACGTCGCGCCATCGAGGCCGATCACGAGGACACGGTTGGCCTGGGTCGACGCGCTGGGAGTGGAAGCGGTTGCGCTTTGTCCATTGCCGGGCGTCGTGCTGTTCGACGCGCTTGGCGTGTTGTTGTTGCCCGATCCGCTGCAGGCGGCAAGCACGCTTGCGAGCACGAATGCGCAAACTGTGGCGCCGGTTCGCATGAGGTGTCGTTGCTTCCGGAGAGGGTGGTCGATTCTCATGCTTGTGCCTGTTGGGGTCGTTAAGGAGCGCAAGCATACGAATCGCGATTGACGCGAATGTGACGGTGTAGACGAGATATTTGACGGGATATTTCGTAGATTGTGTTGAGCGTTTGATTCACTCCGCGATACGCGCGATGCAGGCTTATGTCGGTATTCCTGATGTTTACGCTTTCCGCTATGCCGTTGTTTCACCAGTGGTTTTCTGAATGGGCGAAGCGGCTTCGGATCGCAAGTCCGACTATCGGACAAAGAGACAAAAAACAGGCTCCTGTTTATCTGGTTTCCTAATCAATTTACTGCGTTGCAAGTTTTGCTCGAGATCGAGCGGGGAAGATATGGGGTGCTGATGGAGAAGTTCTTCGGCGGCCTTTTCTGGCCGCAACCCGCTTGCGCCAGGGGGCGCAAGATGAGATGCGTTGAAGAGGCCATCTTCTGGCGGCGTGCCGATATACGAACCACGGGGAATGGTCGTATACCGTCAGAAATGCGGGTGTTGCTGGACCGTAGTCAGTTCGGGGGAGTTCGATGAGCCGGGAGCAGCGCGCCGGCTCACCAGAAACGAATCACTTCAACGATTCGTTATCCTGAGACGTCGAGAGCATCCGCTCCACATACCGCGCAATCAGATCCACCTCCAGATTCACCCGCACCCCTTCACCCAGATGCTTGAGCGAAGTCACCTGCACGGTATGCGGAATCAGGTTGATCGAAAACTCGCAGCCCTCGTCGCGATCTTCAACCGAGTTGACGGTGAGGCTCACCCCATTGACTGTAATCGAGCCTTTATACGCGAGGTAACGTCCAATCTCGCGCGGCGCGAGAATGCGCAGTTCATGCGATTCGCCGACCGGCGCAAAACGCGTGACCGTGCCGAGCCCATCGACGTGGCCGGAAACGATATGCCCACCGAGCCGGTCGTGCGCGCGCAGCGCTTTCTCGAGATTGACCTCGCCGGTTGCGCCGAGCCCTACCGTGCGGTTCAGGCTTTCGCGCGATACGTCCACTGCGAACGAGTGGCCGGTCATCGCGACTACCGTCATGCAGGCGCCCTGAATCGTGATGCTGTCGCCGAGCTGCACGTCCGTGAGGTCGAGGCCGCCAGCTTCGACGTTCAGACGCACGCCCGCGTCGCCGCTCGTGCCGAGCGGTTTGACTGATTCGATGCGGCCCACTGCCGCGACGATTCCTGTAAACATCGTGCTAGTCCTTGATCATTTCGAAACGGAAGGGGACGTGTGATCGGTCCCGGGTACGGTATGCGCCGCGAAGCGCGCGAGAATCCGCAGATCGTCGCCGATCCGCTCGATCGTGTGGAAGTTCAGCTTGACGCGCTTTTCGAGCAGGTCGGGCGCGGCGAGGTTGAACATGCTCATCGAGTCCACGCCGAGCAGGCTCGGCGCGAGATACACGAGCAGTTCGTCGACGCAGCCTTCGCGCAGCAGCGAGCCGTTCAGCTTGTAGCCCGCTTCGACATGCAGCTCGTTCACGCTGCGCTCGCCGAGCACGCTGAGCAGCCGAGGCAGGTCGACCTTGCCGGCCTCGTTCGGCAGCGACACGATTTCGGCACCGCGATCGCGCAGCACGCTCGCGCGTTCGGCGAGGCGCTGATCGAGATGGCCGCAGAAGATCAGCGTCGGCGCGCCGGCGAGAATCTGCGCGTCGGGCGGCACGTCGAGCTGGCTGTCGATCAGCACGCGGTGCGGCTGGCGCGGCGTATCGACCGCGCGCACCGTCATGCGCGGATTGTCCTCGCGTACGGTGCCGATGCCGGTCAGGATGGCCGAGGCGCGCGCGCGCCATGCATGGCCGTCGGCACGCGCGGCCGCGCTCGTGATCCACTGGCTCTCGCCCGACGGCAAGCCGGTGCGGCCATCGAGCGACGCCGCCACTTTCATGCGCACCCACGGACGGCCGCGCGTCATGCGCGACACGAAGCCGATGTTCAGCTCCTGCGCTTCGTTGGCGAGCAGTCCGCAGCGCACCTCGATGCCGGCGTCGCGCAGCATGGCGAGGCCGCGGCCGGAGACCTGCGGGTTCGGGTCTTCCATCGCCGCGATGACGCGGCCGATCTGCGCTTCGATCAGTGCGTTCGCGCACGGCGGCGTGCGGCCGAAGTGGCTGCACGGTTCGAGCGTCACGTAGGCGGTCGCGCCGCGCAGATCATGACCGCGCGAGCGCGCGTCCTTCAGCGCGCGCACCTCGGCATGATCCTGGCCGGCCGGCTGCGTGAAGCCTTCGCCGATCACCTCGCCATTCCTGACGAGCACGCAGCCGACGCGCGGGTTCGGGTCGGTCGTGTACATGCCGCGCTTCGCGAGTGCGAGCGCGCGTTCCATATGGACGAAATCGGTTTGCGAAAACATCGGTGTCCGTTGGCTACGGTGGCTGGGTGTTGCTGTTGTGGCGGCTGTTGCTGCTTCGGGCATTGGGCTTTTCAACCCTTCAGCGCCGCGAACGCGCCGCGCGCGGCGTCGAGCGTCGCGTCGATCACCGCGTCGTCGTGCGCGCTCGATACGAAGCCCGCTTCATACGCGGACGGCGCGAAGTACACGCCCGCGTCGAGCATCTTGTGGAAGAACGCGTTGAAGCGCGGCACGTCGCTTTGCGTGACTTCGGCGAAGCTCGCCGGGATCGACTCGCGGAAGTAGAGGCCGAACATGCCGCCGATGGCATCGGCCGCGAACGGCACGCCTGCTTCGCGCGCCGCCTGTGCGAGACCTTGCGTCAGACGCGTGGTGCGCGCGGCGAGCGTGTCGTAGAAACCGGGTGCCTGGATCAGTTGCAGCGTCTTCAGGCCGGCCGCGACCGCGATCGGATTGCCCGACAGCGTGCCCGCCTGGTAGACGCCGCCGAGCGGCGCGAGATGCGCCATGATGTCGCGCCGGCCGCCGAACGCTGCCGCCGGCATGCCGCCGCCGATCACCTTGCCGAGGCAGGTGAGGTCCGGCGTAATGCCGTAGACCTGCTGCGCGCCGCCGAGTGCGACACGGAAGCCGCACATCACTTCGTCGAAAATCAGCACCGCGCCGTGCTCGGTGCACAGGCGCCGCAGCGTCTGCAGGAATTCGGGCGTGGCGCGCACGAGGTTCATGTTGCCGGCGACCGGCTCGACGATCACCGAGGCGATCTCGTTGCCGAAGGCCTTGAACGCTTCTTCGAGCGCGGCGACGTTGTTGTATTCGAGCACGGTGGTGTGCTTCGCGATGTCGACCGGCACGCCCGCCGAGGTCGGGTTGCCGAAGGTCAGGAGACCCGAGCCGGCCTTCACGAGCAGGCTGTCCGCGTGGCCGTGATAGCAGCCCTCGAACTTGACGATGCGGCTGCGGTTCGTGAAGCCGCGCGCGAGACGCAGCGCGCTCATGGTCGCCTCGGTGCCGCTCGACACCATGCGCACCTGCTCGATCGACGGCATGAGCTTGCAGATTGCCTCGGCGATCTCGATTTCCGATTCGGTCGGCGCGCCGAACGAGAAGCCGTTCGCGAGCACGCGCTGCACCGCTTCGAGCACTTCCGGATGCACGTGGCCGAGGATCATCGGCCCCCATGAGCCGATGTAGTCGGTATAGCGCTGGCCGTCGGCGTCCCAGAAGTAGGGGCCTTGCGCGCGCTCGACGAAGCGCGGCGTGCCGCCGACCGAGCGGAAGGCGCGCACCGGCGAGTTCACGCCGCCGGGAATGGTGCGTTGCGCGCGTTCGAAGAGGGTTTCGTTTCTGGACATGACGATGGCTGGAATAGCTGGAATTGGGGTTGCGCAGCGGCGCAGAGGGCCTGCGGGTGATTCCCGCGGGCGATTCGCGCGATGCCGGGATAGGTGGGGAAATTGTACCGGAGTCGGCGTGGACGGGCTGTGCAGACGGGCTTGCCGGTTGCGCGCCGGCGGGCTTTTATCGGCCTCGGCGGGTGCGCTTCGTTCGATGCCGGGTTCGATGCCTCGTTCGAGTACCGGTTAGGCGTTTCGTTCCGTTGTGGTTCGGTGAGGCTTGGTGCTGGCCGCCGGCGCGTGAGCGAGCGAGACTGGGGTGGACTGTGCGAGGTGAGGCGGATGGTTTTCGTTCTGGCTGGGTTCAATCTTCCGCTGCGCGTTTTGTCGCGGTCTTGCGTGGCACGGCCTTGGCGCGAGGCGTTTTGACGGCCGGGGCGTGGCGGGTTCCGGCGCGGGCCGGCTGTGCCGTGCTTTCGCTCCCGCTCGTCCGCGTCGCGGCGGATTTCCCGCCAGCGGCATTCGCCGTCGCCTTTTGCGCTGCGGCTGCATGCGCCGTGACCTTCGTCGAGCGTGTCCGCCCAACCGGCGTGTCGAGCTTTGGCGGCTTGCGCTTGCCAGTCAGCTCGGCCCAGCGCTTTTCAAGCGCGCCCTCGGCGATCGGCTTGATGATCGTGCCCGAACTCTGGGCGTCCCATGTTTGCACCGAGAACGGATGCACGCGCAGCTGCTCGCGCGGAATCACCGGCGCCTCGTGCGCATCGACGAGCCAGTCGTAGACGAAGTCGATGCACAGGCGATAGCCGCGTTTGGTCGACGCGTCCGGCACTTCGTAGGGGGCGCGCGTCACGTAGCCCGAGCCGAAAATGCCCTTCGGCTCCTGAGCGACGCGATGCAGGAACACGCGATCCCCGGGCAGGATGCCGCGTGCAAAGCCGCAGCCCCATACATCGGTCACGGCGACCCCGGCGGCGACGCGTTTCGCGATGTCGGGCAGCTCGGGCCACGGCCATTTCTTGGGGCTCCAGATCAGCAGGAAAGCGGTCATCGCAGGCTCGAAACAGGATGGATGGGCGTCGGGCCGCAGCGCTTCGCGCGTGCGAGGCTCTGCGCTCGCGGCTGCGTCTCGTGATGCGGCAGAACGGTGGTGCGGCAGGACGTGCACGCGGCAGCTTAACCGATCGGCGCGGCGCTTGCGGCGCAGCGTTACCACGGCCGCCGCCGCCGTCCGGGCCGGTGCGGCGGCCATGGTGGCCGATTGCTCACGCGGCGAGGCGCGGGCGGCGGTGATCGTTCGACCGTCGCGTACAATCGGGGCCATCAGGCTGTTACGGCCCCGCTTTGCCCGTCGCGCGGCCGATGTCCGCGCGGCTCCATCCGGATTTCCCCATGTCTTACGTCGTCAAGCGCCGGCCCGATGGCCGGCTGATCCTGCTGCTCGGTGCGCTGGCCGCATGCGGGCCGCTTTCCGTCGACATGTATCTGCCGAGCCTGCCGACCATCGCGCAGGCCTTCGCGGTCAGCACCGCCGCCGCGCAGTCGACGCTCACGAGCTTCATGGCCGGCTTCTCGATCGGCATGCTGCTCTATGGTCCGCTGTCGGACACGTATGGCCGCCGGCCGGTGCTGCTCGGCGGCATCGCCATGTTCGCGCTGGCGAGCATCGCGTGCGCGCTGTCGTTCTCGATCGGCTCGCTGGTCTCGTTCCGCTTCGTGCAGGCGTTGGGCGCGGGCGCGGCCTCCGTGCTCGCGCGGGCGATCGCACGCGACGCGCACGAGCCGGCAGACGCCGCGCGCGTGCTGTCGATGATCGCGATCGTCACGTCGATCGGCCCGCTGCTCGCGCCGCTGATCGGCGGACAGTTGTTGCTGCTCGGCGGCTGGCGCATGATCTTCGTCCTGCTGACGCTGTTCGGCAGCGCGTGCGCGGTGACCGCCTACCTCAAGGTGCCGGAGACGTGGCCGCGCGAGAAGCGCGCGCAGTCGGCGCTGCTCAAGTCGTTCGGCGCGTATGGCGCGTTGCTGCGCGATCCGGTCGCGTGGGGGCATATGCTGTGCGGCGGCATGGCGTTCGCGTCGATGTTCGCGTACATCACGGCGACGCCGTTTGTGTACATCGAGTATTTCCACGTATCGGCGCAGCATTACGGCTTTCTGTTCGCGCTGAACATCGCCGGCATCATGTTCGGCAATTACATGAACACGCGGCTGGTCGGCCGGCTCGGCCCGGTGCGGATCATTTCGTTCGCGGCGACCGTGAGCTTCGTCGCGTCGCTGTTCGTCAGCATCGTCTCGCTGACCGGTTTGGGCGGCTTGTGGTCGATCGTATTCGGCCTGTTCTTCGTGGTCGGCGTGGTGGGTCTGTTGACCGCCAATTGCACGACCGATCTGATGCATCGCTATCCCGTCAACGCGGGCGCGGCGGCGGCCGTGTTCGGCGCGGTGCAGCTCGCGCTCGGCGCGTTGTCGAGTATCGCGGTCGGCTTGTGGCAGGACGGCTCGCCGCAGGGGATGGGGGTCGTGGTCGGCGTCGCCGGAATCTTGTGTTACGTCGGACGGATGCTCGTGATTCGCTGGCATCGGCCGAAGGCGCCTGTCGCGGCGGCGTGAGGGTGGCTGAGGGCACGCTGACTATTGCGTGGGCGCTTTGCGAAGCTGGTACGGGCGCCATTGCGCGGATGCACCGTGGGCGGAGCGCGGTGTCGGCGTGGTGTGCCGTATGCGTTGCCGCTCCTGTCTTGTGTCGAGGTGTCGCGTGTGACGCGATGATGTGCATCTACGGAAAACACCTGGTGTTGCGCGCGCGCCACCGTGAGTTTCGGATTGCGTTGCTATGATGAAGCCACTGTTCCTCGGAGCGGCAATCATGGCGATCAAAGACCTGATGAACGGCGAGCGGCAACACGCTGCATTCGCCGAAGCGCAAAGGCTGGCGGATAGCGGCGCTTATTATGATTACACCGACATCGAATACGTCTTGCGCTTTGATTACGGGTTGACGGATGTATCGGCTCTGCTCGAAGGGCAGTTGATGCATCGCGATCTGAATCGCCGTTGCGCCGATGCGCGCGAGAAGCTGGAGATGGCTGGCGCGTGAGGGGGCGGTGGTTAAGTGGAGTGGGGCTTCGCGCGATGTATTTGCCATTCCCTTGCCGAGTCAATCCTCGTCTTCAAGCCAGATGCAGAAATATTGTCCATCTTCACTACTTACGACAATGCCTGAGTCAAATGTTGAATCTGTCAGGCCGTTCCATGAATTCGACAGTGCCGATGTCCTGTTCGAAAAATATCTGCTATCAGTAGATTCGTTTTCGGAAATTATTCTTTCAGCTAGTTCGGCTGCCTTCCTGCTGTCCATGCATTCGTAGTCGTAGGCCTGTCCTTTCCAGAGAAGATGCGTGAGGATAGCAATTGCGTTGGCTCTATCCTGCGCTACCAGCGCAGCTCTATCCGGGGTCAAGCCGAATTTTTTCAACACCTGGGACAGGTCATTCGAATAATCCAGAATGCTGGAAATTCTGATCATCGTTGGGCCTCTCGCAGCAAGGATTTCCTTGATTGGATTCATTTGAATATTCCCCTCAATTAGATATCCAGATAGGCGGTAAGAATGAAATATGGCATTCCGTTGTATGCCTTATGCCGAAGAACAACGGTGACCTTGCATTTCCGTCGGGCTGATCGACTGGCGTGTTAGTACTGCGGCCAGTTGCGGAGCACTCAGTACAACACGAACACCATCGTCATCGTTATTGATCTGGATCACTGAGAAATTCCCATCATTTCCATTTTTATCGGGATCTCAGCCTACCAGGCGGTTCCAGTGCTTTGCTATGGGATTGGGATGAAAGTGGAGCGCCTGTAACACGCCATGATTCGAATGGCGAACGCCCGAATATGGGCAGGCCGACGTATGGAGGCATCCAGAAGGCGCGCGAATCCCGGTATCGGTCAGGGATGGGCTGGAAACGAGTTCGTGCTAGATGCTGGACAGCAAAAACAAAACCCCGCACATCTCGCGATCTACGGGGTTTCATCGATCAAAACTGGCGGAGGCGGTGAGATTCGAACTCACGGAAGGATTGCTCCTTCGCCGGTTTTCAAGACCGGTGCCTTAAACCACTCGGCCACACCTCCAAACCGCAAATTGTAACCTGAAAATTGCCGGTCGCGGAGCCCGGTTGGGCCTCGGCTACCGCGAATTAACGCGCATCCTTCAGAAACAGCGCCTGCAAATCGTTCAGGAACGCCTGGCCGAGCGGTGTCGGCGCGATCTTTTCGTGATCGCGCGTGATGAGCTTGCGCCGCTCGGCTTCCTGCAACGCCGGCTCGATCGTGGTCATCGAAAGGCCGGTGCGCTCGGCGAAGCGATGCACCGGAAACCCCTCCACGAGCCGCAGCGCATTCAGCATGAATTCGAACGGCAGATCGCGCGGCCCGACCTCGTGCTCTTCCTGCACGGCCGCGCCGGCCTTCGCCTGCTCGATGAACGTCGCGGGATGCTTGTAGCGCGCCTGGCGCAGCACGCGATTCGGAAACGACAGCTTCGTATGCGCGCCCGCGCCGATGCCGAGATAGTCGCCAAAACGCCAATAGTTCAGGTTGTGCTTGCTTCGCCGATGCGGCTTCGCATACGCCGACACCTCGTAGCGCTCGTAGCCGGCCTCGGCCGTGCGTTGATGAATCCAGTCCTGCATGTCGGCCGACGCATCGTCGTCGGGCAACGCGGGCGGGAACTTCGCGAACAGCGTGTTCGGTTCGAGCGTGAGGTGGTACAGTGACAGATGCGGCGGCGCGAACGACAGCGCTGTTTCGACGTCGGCCTGGCATTCGGCGAGCGTCTGCTGCGGCAACGCGAACATCAGGTCGAGGTTGAAATTCTCGAATGTGGTCGCGGCGACTTCGACCGCATGGCGCGCCTGGGCCGCGTCGTGAATACGGCCGAGCGCTTTCAGATGCGCCTCGTTGAAACTCTGGATGCCCACCGAGAGCCGGTTCACGCCGCTCGCGCGAAACTGCGCGAACTTGTCGGCTTCGAACGTACCGGGGTTCGCTTCGAGCGTGATTTCTGCATCGGCGTCGAGCGGCAGCAGCGCGCGAATGTCCGACAGCATGCGCTCGAGTCCCGCCGCCGACAGCAGGCTCGGCGTGCCCCCGCCGATAAACACCGTATGCACCTGACGGCCCCACACGAGCGGCAGCGCCATTTCGAGATCGGCGCGCAGCGCGTCGAGGTAGTCGTGCTCCGGAAACGTCTCGCCTTTCCACTCGTGCGAATTGAAATCGCAATACGGGCACTTGCGCACGCACCACGGAAAATGCACGTAGAGCGCAAGCGGCGGCAGCGAGGTCAGCCGGATACTGCCCGGCGACGTGAACGCCTGGATGACGCCGTTGCCGACGTCGGCCGGCGTTGGCCTGATCGGAATCACGCTTCCTCCGACAGACGCGCGAGCAGTTGCCGCAACGCGATCGCGCGATGGCTGCTGGCGTTCTTCACCGCGGGTTCGAGTTCGGCGGCGCTCGCGTTCGGCGACGGCAGATAGAAGTACGGGTCGTAGCCGAAGCCGTGTTCGCCACGCGGCGCGTCGAGGATTTCGCCGTGCCAGCGGCCTTCGGCGATCAGCGGCTCGGGGTCGTCCGCGTGACGCACGAGCGCGAGCACGCAGTAGTAGTAACCGTGGCGATCGCTCGCGCCTCGCAATTCGTCGACCAGCCGTGCATTGTTCGCCGCGTCGCTTTTCTCGCCGCCGGCAAGCTGTGCGTAGCGTGCCGAATAGACGCCCGGCGCGCCGCGCAGCGCGCGCACGCAGAGGCCCGAGTCGTCGGCGAGCGCGGGCAGGCCGGTGAGCCTGGCCGCGTGGCGCGCCTTGGTCAGCGCGTTTTCGACGAAGGTCGGATGCGGCTCTTCCGCTTCCGACACGTTCAGCTCGCCTTGAGCGATCAGTTCGATGCCGGCCGCGCCGAGCAGCGCCGCGAATTCGCGCAGCTTGCCCGCGTTGTTCGAGGCGAGCACGACTTTTTTCAGCGGCATGTTCAATGGCGCGCCCGCCGGGTTGGTGCCGTTGGCGCTGGGCGTGCCGCCGTCCTTGCGCGCGTCGTTCACTGCTGCACTCCCAGCGCCTGCTTCTGCTTTGCGATCAGCGTGTCGATGCCGTCGCTCGCGAGATCGAGCAGCGCATTCATTTCATCGCGCGAGAACGGCACGCCTTCCGCGGTGCCCTGAACTTCGACGAAACCGCCCGAGCCCGTCATCACGACGTTCATGTCGGTGTCGCATTGCGAGTCCTCGTCGTAGTCGAGGTCGAGCACCGGCATGCCGTCGTACACGCCGACCGAGATCGCCGCGACGTAATCGCTGATCGGCGAGCTTTCGATGCGGCCCGTCGCGAGCAGTTTCGCGACCGCGTCATGCGCGGCGACGAACGCGCCCGTGATGCTCGCCGTGCGTGTGCCGCCGTCGGCCTGGATCACGTCGCAATCGATATGGATGGTGCGCGCGCCGAGCTTCTCGAGATCGAACACCGAGCGCAGCGCGCGGCCGATCAGGCGCTGGATTTCCTGGGTGCGGCCGGTCTGCTTGCCGCGCGCGGCTTCGCGGTCGCTGCGCGTATGCGTGGCGCGCGGCAGCATGCCGTATTCGGCGGTGAGCCAGCCCTGGCCGCGGTCGCGCAGAAACGGCGGCACGCTTTCGTTGACGCTCGCCGTGCAGATGACCTTGGTGTCGCCGAACTCGACCAGCACCGAGCCCTCGGCGTGCTTCGTGTAATGACGCGTGATGCGCACGTCGCGCAACTGGTTGGCCTGGCGGCCGCTGGGGCGGCGGGTGTCGTTGATCATGTCGGATAGGGTCGAAAGAGGTCGGAAGGAAGGCGGGGGAAAGGCGCAATTTTACCGCCGATCGGGTGGCGCGGCGACGCGGGCGAACGATGCGCGAGGCCACGTGCGGGGAGGCTCCTATGGCAACCGGAGCAAAAACCGATGCCGGGCAAACGCAGCTTCGCATGAGGAATGCGATTGCGGCGAGCGCAAGCGCGCCATGTTGCCGGCGGCATATCGTCCTGCTTTTCGACGAGCGTTCGCACCGAACGTTCGCATGCCGTTCGCACGCAACGACGTGCTGCCGCGCGTAACGGTTCGCAACCATGCCGTCGCTCCGATTGTCCTCCTGCGAGCGCATGCCGGCCCGCTTGCGCGCCCGCTTCGGGCGGGCGGCGCGAGCAAAAATGGGATAATGCCGGTTCCCCGCCTCGCGTCTCGTACACGCCGGGCGATCCGCTTCTCAGGCCGGCGTCGAACGCATGGCCGCAATCGCGAGAAATACGATGATCTACAGCATGACTGGCTATGCGAGCGCCACGCGCGAACTCGTGGCGGCCTCGGGTACTGGCGGCGTGAGCGTGTCGGTCGAACTGCGCACGGTGAACTCGCGCTTTCTCGATCTGAATTTCCGCATGCCGGAAGACGTGCGCGTCGTCGAACCGACGCTGCGCGAAATGCTGATGAACAAGCTGTCGCGCGGTAAGGTCGACATCCGCGTGAATCTGCAGCGCAGCGAGCAGTCGGCGAACGCGGGTGCGCTCAACCGCGACGCGCTCGAACAACTCGCGCTGCTCGAACGCACGGTGCTTTCGACGTTCCCTGAAGCCGGCCGTCTGCGCACCGGTGAAATTCTGCGCTGGCCGGGCGTGCTCGCCGAAAGCGGCATCGCGCCCGAGACACTGCGCGACGCGGTGCTCGCCTGCGGCAAGCAGGCCATCGCCGACCTGATCGACGTGCGCGCGCGCGAAGGCGCGCAACTCGCGAACATGCTGCTCGCCAACGTTACCGAAATGGAGGCGATCGTCGCGAAGATCACCCCGCTCGTGCCGGAGCTGATCACGCGGCATCAGCAGAAGATCGTCGAGCGTCTGCAGGAAGCACTCGGCATCGCCGCGCCCGACGCGGCCGCGACGATCGTCTCGCGCGAGGAGATCAACGAACGGATTCGCCAGGAAGTGACGATGTACGGCATCCGCATCGACATCGCCGAAGAACTGTCGCGCCTCACCGCGCACCTGAACGAAACGCGTCACGTGATCGAGAAGGGCGGCAAGGTCGGCAAGCGGCTCGACTTCATGATGCAGGAGCTGAACCGCGAAGCGAACACGCTCGGCTCGAAGGCGGCGGCCAAGGAACTCGCGGATTCGTCGATGACGCTGAAGCTCCTGATCGAGCAGATGCGCGAGCAGGTACAGAATCTCGAATAAGGCTGGAGCACCCCACATCATGACCGACCACCACCCACGCGAAAGCAGCGCGCCGCGCCATCCGTACGCCGGCGCTTATCCCGGCAATCTGTTCATGGTCGTCGCGCCGTCGGGCGCCGGCAAGTCGACGCTCGTGAATGCCTTGCTCGCGGGCGACGACGCGATCCGTCTGTCGATTTCGTACACGACGCGCCCGCCGCGTCCGAAGGAACAGGACGGCGAGCACTACCACTTCACGACCGTCGAAGATTTCATGCAGCGCCACGACGCGGGCGAGTTCCTCGAAAGCGCGGAAGTGCACGGCAACTACTACGGCACCTCGCGCGTGTGGATCGAGGAGCAGATGAAAAACGGCCATGACGTGCTGCTCGAAATCGACTGGCAGGGCGCGCAGCAGGTCAAGAAGCAGTTTCACAACGCGGTGGAAATTTTCATTCTGCCGCCGTCGCTCGAAGCGCTCGAGGAGCGTCTGAAAAAGCGCGGCCAGGACGAGCCGAACGTGATCACGCGACGCCTGCTCGCGGCCGGCGGCGAGATCGCGCACGCGGCCGAGGCGGAGTACGTCGTGATCAACGAGAACTTCGATCGCGCACTCGCCGAATTGCGCTGCCTCGTCGGCGCGACGCGCTCGCGCTTCGCCTCGCAGTACGCGCGTCACACGCAGCTTTTCATGCAGCTCGGCATCCATCTGCCGCACGCGTGAGCGCGGCGTCGTGTCGAGCACATAAGGTAGAATAAGCAACATACTGAGAAGGAACCCAACATGGCCCGCATTACCGTCGAAGACTGTCTCAAACAGATCCCGAATCGTTTCGAACTCGCGCTTGCCGCAACCTATCGCGCGCGTCAGCTCGCGCAAGGCCACACGCCGAAGATCGAAAGCCGCGACAAGCCCACCGTGCTCGCGCTGCGTGAAATCGCGTCGGGCCAGGTCGGCGTCGAAATGCTGAAGAAGGTGCCGGTTTAAGGCGCGCTGTTTTTCGTTGTTGATTGCCGTGTAATTTGAACGTGCAGACCTGCGTCCAACCCTGACCGCTACGGAGGCGACCATGAGTACCACCCCGCCCACCGCCACGGAAGTGGATCACGACGCCGACTCGCCCTCGTCTGCACGCAAGTACATCGACGCGGTCCTCGAACAGTCGTTCCGCCATCTGTTCGGGCCGACCGCCACGCCGGAGCAGCCGCGCCGGCATGACGTCGTTTCCATCGCCAGGCTGACGTCCGCCCTGTCCGGCTATCTGCAGCCGGAAGAGATCAAGGGCATCAAGGCGGCCTTCCATTTCAGCGACGAAGCCCACCTCGGCCAGTATCGCCAGAGCGGCGAGCCCTACATCACGCATCCGGTCGCCGTCGCGGAAATCTGCGCGGGCTGGAATCTCGACGCCCAGGCGATCATGGCGGCGCTGCTGCACGACGTGATGGAAGACCAGGGCGTGACCAAGGCGGAGCTCGCCGAGCGTTTCGGCGCGAAGGTCGCGGAACTGGTCGACGGGTTGTCCAAGCTGGACAAGATGGAGTTTCGCAATCGCGAGGAAGCGCAGGCGGAGAACTTCCGCAAGATGCTGCTCGCGATGGCGCGCGACGTGCGCGTGATTCTCGTCAAGCTGGCCGACCGCCTGCACAACATGCGCACGCTCGGTGCCGTGCCGCCGGAGAAGCGCCGCCGCGTGGCGCGCGAAACGCTCGACATTTACGCGCCGATCGCGCACCGGCTCGGCCTGAACAATACCTATCGCGAGCTGCAGGACCTGAGCTTCGCGAACTTCAACCCGCACCGTTACGCCACGCTCGAAAAAGCCGTCAAGGCGGCGCGCGGCAATCGGCGCGAGGTGGTCGGCAAGATTCTCGAATCGGTGCAGCGCGCGATCTCGGATGCGAAGATCGACGCCGAGGTCACCGGCCGCGAGAAAACCATCTTCAGCATCTACAAGAAGATGCGCGACAAGCAGTTGTCGTTCTCGCAGGTGCTCGACGTGTACGGTTTTCGCGTGGTCGTCGAGAGCGCGCTCGAATGCTATACCTGCATCGGCGCGCTGCACGCGCTCTTCAAGCCGGTGCCGGGCAAGTTCAAGGACTACATCGCGATCCCGAAGGTGAACGGCTATCAGTCGCTGCACACCACGCTCGTCGGCCCGTTCGGCGCGCCGATCGAGTTTCAGGTGCGCACGCGCAAGATGCACGAGATCGCCGAGGCGGGTGTCGCCGCGCACTGGCTCTACAAGAACGGCAGCGCCGATCTGAACGACGTGCAGAAGCGCGCGCACCAGTGGCTGAAGTCGCTGCTCGACATCCAGAGCGAGGCGGGCGACTCGAGCGAATTCCTCGAACACGTCAAGATCGATCTGTTCCCGGACGCGGTCTACGTGTTTACGCCGAAGTCGAAGATCATGGCGCTGCCGCGTGGCGCCACCGCGCTCGACTTCGCGTATTCGATTCACAGCGATCTCGGCAACCAGTGCGTCGCCGTGAAGATCAACAACGAGTTGCTGCCGCTGCGTACGGAGTTGAAGAGCGGCGACATCGTCGAGGTCATCACAGCGCCGTATTCGAAGCCGAATCCGGCGTGGCTCGGTTTTGTGCGCAGCGGCAAAGCGCGCTCGGCGATCCGTCATTATCTGAAGACGATGCGCCTGAACGAGTCCGTGCAGCTCGGCGAACGTCTCGTCGATCAGGCGCTGAAGGGCTACGGGCTCGCGCTGTCGGACGTGACGCCGGAAGCATGGGAAAAGCTCGTGCAGTGGACGGGCAACAAGAACCGCCAGGAAATTTTCGCGGACATCGGTCTCGGCCGGCGTGTCGCGGCGGTCATGGCCAAGCGCATCGAAGTGCTGATGAGCGGGCGCGACGCCGACGACGACGGCTCGCGTTCCGAGTCCGGCTCGGCGCCGCATGCGCCGCCGGTCGTGATTACGGGCACCGAGGGGATGTCGGTGCAATTGTCCGCGTGCTGCCGGCCGATTCCGGGTGACGACATCATGGGCTATATCGGCATCGGCCTCGGCATGGCGATCCACACGACCGACTGCCGCGTCGCGCAGCGTATCCACCGGCGCGATCCGGGCCGCTGGATCGACGTCGCATGGGCGCCGCAGCCGGGGCGTCTGTTCGACGTCGCCGTGAAGGTGCTGGTCAAGAACACGAAGGGCGTGTTTGCCCGCGTGGCGGCCGATATCACGTCGGCGGACGCGAACATCGTGCATATCGCGATGGACGAGGATTTGTCGCAGGAATCTACGATTCTGCGCTTCGTGATCCAGGTTAGCGATCGTGTCCATCTCGCCAACGTGATGCGCCGCGTGCGCACGAATCCGGACGTGATGCGCATCACGCGGGAGCGGCCGAGCGAGGAAGGGCACCATCGCCACGATGGCGGCATGCGGGTCGATCGCGAGCGCGCGGACTATTGAGTCGAGCGTATCGGCTTGGGTTCTGATTGCGCGGCAAGCTCGTTTTGACCGTGCTCTCGCCGTAGCTGGCCTGCGGTTCTTGCATTCCTCGTGCGGCATCCGGAGCGTGGCCTGAAGGCAAGTCTCACCGACTGGGGGAATGCTGATGAACGTAGCCGACCTCAATGGCGTGGCGCTCGATTATTGGGTGGCCCGCAGCCTGCACGACTTCGTGCGCGAAATTTACTTTACCGATAGCGGCGAGATCGTTGCGATTCGCGGCAATGACCGTGGTCGTCCGTGGGATGGCCGCTTTACGCCGTCCACGTCGTGGGAGACTGCCGTGGTCGTGCTCGAGCGTGCGCGGCGGCTGGACGTGCGCGAGCAGGGCGAGGCCGGTGCCGTATGCGTTGCGGAATTCCAGGGCGGGCATGGTGCTGCGCAAGGGCGGGGAGAGTCGTTGCGTACGGCGTTGTTGCGGGCGTTCGTCGCGAGCCATTTCGGCGTTACCGTGAGCGACGTGCTGCGCGAGACGCAGGCATTGACTGGTGCGCGGGCCGTGGCGATCAGCGAGCAGACGGTGGGTGGTTTTGTCGAGGATCTGCCGCGTCCGGATGGGCAGATTGGGGATATCCAGTCGTCGCCGCGATAAAACCGCCGACGACTATCGCCGCAACGGTATGCGTATGCGTGTCTTCCTGTAAGAACGCTTCGCGGCCGTCCGATAACGCACCCGATGGGCGCCAGGAAAAAACAAAGGGCCTTCCGACTGGAAGGCCCTTCATAGGTGGTGCGGCTGGCAGGATTCGAACCCACGACCCCTTGGTTCGTAGCCAAGTACTCTATCCAACTGAGCTACAGCCGCACGCAAAAACAGGTGATGCATTACAGCAATGAAACCGGTAAAACTTGAGGGCTTCCCAGAGGAAAGCCCTTGAATAAGGTGGCGCGGCTGGCAGGATTCGAACCCACGACCCCTTGGTTCGTAGCCAAGTACTCTATCCAACTGAGCTACAGCCGCACACAGAAACGAGATTATAGCCAATGGATTCCAAAAATGGAAGTCCATCACGGAGATTTGTGTCACAGGCCTGATCGTGTAACCATCTTGGGACGTTGTTGTAGCTTGCTGCTGTTACTGGATCACTATGAACAAGGCCTTTGTCAAAGAGTCGAGCGAAGACAGTGACGACGATCTCGACGTCGCTCAGCCCGATGTACCCGCGGGCACCAAAAACTACATGACGCCTGCCGGCTACCGGCGTATGCGTGATGAACTGCTGAATCTGATCGATGTCGAGCGACCGGACGTGGTCAAGCTCGTGTCGTGGGCGGCGTCGAATGGCGACCGCTCGGAGAATGGCGATTACATCTACGGCAAACGCCGTCTACGGGAAATCGACCGGCGCATCCGCTTTCTGACCAAGCGGCTCGATCTCGCTGAAGTGGTCGATAGCAGCAGGCAGGAGAATGTCGATCAGGTTTTCTTCGGCGCGACCGTCGAATATGCAACGGAAGATGGCGAGGACCATACCGTGACGATCGTCGGCATCGACGAGGTCGATCTGGACGTCGGCCACGTCAGCTGGATTTCGCCGATTGCGCGTGCGCTGCTCAAGGCGAAAGTCGGCGATACGGTCACGTTGTTCACACCGGCAGGCCCGCAGCCGATCGATATTCTCGACGTCAAATATCCGCCGCCCGATAACGGCGGCTAGGCAACGGCGGTTGAGCGCCCGGGCAGGGCGCAGCGCGAGCATAAAAAAGCGCCGCGAACGGCGCCTTTCTACTGCGAATACCTCAGCAGTTTTTAGAAGCGGTGACGCAGACCCGCCGTCACAGCGACTTGCTTGTTGTTGCCCGAAGCTGCGCCGAGGCCATTGATGTTGGCGTCGACGATCGAGCCTTCGTTCGCTGCCTGATAAACGCCCTGCAGGTACACGTCGGTACGCTTGGACAGCGCATAGGCGGTTTGCAGGTCGACCTGGTTCCAGTGCACGTGCGTGCTGGACAGGTTTGCACGCGTGTACGTGTACGCAGCCGCGAGGCTCAGTGCCGGCGTCAGAGCGTAACGGGCATTGGCTTCGATGTTCTGGAACTGGGCGCTGTTGGTCGGGAGGCCAACGCCGCCCGAGATACCCGATGCGCTCTGGCTGATGCCGGCGAGACCTTGCAGGTTCGTCTGCGAGTACACGAGGCCGACCGTTGCCGGGCCGAACGCGTAGTTGGCACCTGCGCCCCACGTTTGCTGACGAGCCGCGAAGAACGTGTTGTCGCCCGATACCGCGCCACCCGAGTTGAACGCCGCCGCCGCGCTGTTCGCGCCGTTGCTGTTCAGTTGCAGGTAAGCGGCCGCGACGTTCAGGCCGCCCCAGTTGTACGACGCGCCCGCGCTGTAGGCGCGGTTGTTCGAGAAGCCGTCAGCCTGGTTCGAGAAGCCGTACAACGCGCCGAACTTGAAACCGCCGTAGTTCGCGCTCTGGAACTTGATCGAGTTGTTGATCCGGAACGAGTTGTTCAGGTTGTCGTTGTCGAACGGGTGCGCGAACTGCGTGCCACCGTATTGCGTGCCGGTCAGCGCCAGCGGGGCGACGTAGTCGACCATGCTGTCATATTGACGGCCGAGGGTGACGGCGCCGAACTGGTCGCTCGACAGACCCACGAAAGCCTGACGGCCGAAAATGCGGCTGTTCTGCTTGAGCGTGCCGTCATTGATGCCGAAGCCGTTTTCCAACGTGAAGATAGCCTTCAGGCCGCCGCCGAGGTCTTCGGCGCCACGCAGGCCGAAGCGGCTGCCGTTGACCGAGCCGCTCGTCATTTGCCAGTTGCTGTGGCCGTGCTGGTTGTTCGTGAAGGTGATGCCGGCGTCGATCAGGCCGTACAGGGTGACGCTGCTCTGGGCATGCGCTGCGGTTGCGAAAACGCCCGTGAGGGCGGCGACCATGAGTGTCTTCTTCATTGATATAACTCCAAGAGCGAGAGAGGTTTGAACCCTGGCTTGGGAGACCTTCACGCGGCGCTGCGAGAAGCGGAATTCGCGTGAGAAGCGCGTCGATCAGATTCTTCGCGCCGGTTTCCGATTAGGCAGAGTGTAGAGAGACACTTCCGGAAGTGGGCATTCCGATTTGCGCAATAAAGTATTACGCAGCCGGAAACGATGTATGAATGCCGCTTGGGCCTTATAGGTAAAGGCTTTGCGCCATATTGAGATAGCCCGGAAGGAGAATGGCGAGAATTGCGTTGTTGATCCGCGACACAAATCGATGCAAAAAAGCAACGAAAAGAAACACGAAAAACGATTGTTGTTATTGCGGCAATAGATGGTTGTTAATAGTGCGAATAAACGAAATCGCGTATGGCCGCTATACTGAAAGTTCTGCTTTCCGAAGCAGACTTTTTCGTTGACGAAAAAGATCTCCAAACCTTTGTCGGCGCGACTTCCCAGTCGCGCTTTTTTTTATCTGCGGACTCTATATTCGCGGGTCAGCCTAGTGCGCCGGCGCCGTGCCGTCGGCCTCGTTCCAGTCGGCCGCGGTCGCCACGCTCCAGTCTTCGATCACGTAACGGCGTGCGTCCATCGGCGAGGACAGCAGGTTTTGCCAGTGATCCCCGTGCCACATCGGATCGAAATCGAAAGCGCTGGGGGTGTCCGCAACCCGGGCGGGCTGGTCGGAAACCACCTTTGTGCGCGAGTGAGCAAGCCAGGTGAAAAGACGGCGAATTTCATTGAAGAGCATGGCAACCTCCCGATGCGCATCGCTACCCTTGCTTGGCATCATGCGATTACGAATGCACTGCAGCAAGTCGGACAAACACTTACCGAAACCAGGGTTTCGTTACATTTAATTGACGTGACACCGCAATTTTTGCCGTTGCTTGATGTGGATTAAATCTTGCCCGGTAAGATTGGCGGAATATTTTTATTTTGATGCGGATTGTGTATTTATCTCGTAATGAGCTAAACGCATACGAAAAGTTTACTTGACGACGATTCCTGGTTCCCCGTATAACGGCAAGGCTGCATTTCATTGGGCGATACTGTATTTCAATAGTCAGCTATTAGCGCCGATGAATTCGGGATTGGAACAATTCGGGGCAATGCCCGATTTTGATAAATCATAGAGGAAAGCGGAAAATGGAAACTGGTGTCGTCAAATGGTTCAACGATGCTAAGGGTTTTGGTTTTATCACTTCGGATACGGGCGGCGAGGACCTCTTTGCGCACTTTTCGGAGATTCGTAGCGAAGGCTTCAAGTCGCTGAAGGAAAACCAGCGCGTGTCCTTCGAGGTCAAGACGAGCCCGAAGGGCAAGCAGGCGGCCAATATCCAGCCGCTGTAGGATTTGCGTCGCGCCGGGACCTGGGTTCCGGCCGTATCAGGAGAGAACCCTCGCCGAAGTGCGGGGGTTTTTATTTTTCGGACAGATTTAAAGGGTGGCCACTTATTTGTGTAACCGCATGGTTCAAAAATACGGCTCCCGGGCTATAACGGAGAAAATGCAATTCGACTACTCTTGAATAGTCCCGCTTTGACTGCCGCCTAATGGCTGCCTGACGGACTGCCACGGCGGATTATTCCGCCGCCGCTCAATGTCAGCAGCAAACTGCGCCTTCTTGCATAACGGCTTTTGCTCCCCGGTTTCGCGGGCGTCGCGCGATGCCACCTGAATGCATAACGCCTGGCTGGTGCATAACTGGTGCATACTTGCCGCAAAGTCACGCGTCTAAAGCCTTCTTTTCCTCCATGTCTGAACAGTTTTCGCCGCAACCGGCCCTGGATGTACCAATTGTCTTCGTCGATCTTGAAACGACGGGCGGCTCGACGAGCGAGCACCGTATCACCGAAGTCGGCGTCGTCGAGGTGGGGCCCGCCGGCGTATCGCGCTGGAGCAGTCTGATCGACCCGCAGCAGCCGATTCCCTCGTTTATCCAGCAACTCACCGGTATCACGAATGAAATGGTGCGCGGCGCGCCGACCTTCGAGTCGATCGCCCCGGCGCTTTTCGAGCGCCTGAACGGCAAGCTGTTCGTCGCGCACAACGCGAGTTTCGATCGCGGATTTCTGCGCGGCGAGTTTCGTCGTGCGGGGCTCGCGTTCGATCCTGACGTCCTGTGCACGGTGCGGTTATCGCGTGCGCTGTTTCCCGCCGAAAAGCGCCATGGGCTCGATGCGCTCGTCGAGCGTCACGCGCTCGTGCCCGCCGATCGCCACCGCGCGCTCGCCGATGCCGATCTGATCTGGCAGTTCTGGCAGCGTCTGCCTGCACTCGTGCCGCCCGAGGTGCTGCGCGCGCAGATCGAGCGCACCACGCGGCGCTACCGGCTGGCCGGCGACATCACCGAAGACCTGCTCGATACCGCGCCGCCGGGCTGCGGCGTGTACGCGCTCTACGGCGAAGGCGATGCGCCGCTTTACGTCGGACGAAGCGTGCGCGTGCGTCAGCGGCTGCGCTCGCATCTGACGGGCGAGCGGCGCTCGTCGAAAGATATCCGGCTCGCGCAGCAGGTACGGCGGGTCGAATGGCGCGCGACCGGCGGCGAGCTGGGTGCGATGCTTGCCGAAGCCCAGTGGATCGCGACGCTGCGGCCGAGCCAGAATCGCCTGCCGCGCGTGACGAAGAGCGATCCCGCGGACGCGCCGTGGCCGTTTCCGGGCGCGATCGTTTTTGAGGAGCGCGAGGACGCGGCGCGCGCTTTTCATGTGGTCGACCGTTGGCGCTACCTCGGTCATGCGCCGTCGCTCGCGCTCGCCGCGCAATTGCATGCGTCGGCGAGCGCGGGGCCGTTCGAGCTGTCGACCTATCGCATCCTGCAGAGTCATCTTGCGCGCGGTCTGCGCGTGATGCCGCTCGGCGCATCGGGCGAGGCGCCCAGGTCGAACAGCGCGTCGAGCGCTGAGTCGAGCCTCGTCTGAACGAGGCTCGCGGGCATCCTGCCGAGTCGCGCTGCCGGGTTCAACCGGTTGCGCCGACGCCGCCAGTTTCGCACACGTGACCGAGCGCGCGCGTCAAGGCGCTCGAATGCGCAGAGTCGTAGCGGGTCAGTGATTTCCAGCTCGCCAGCGACCGCGCGACACGCGACGGACAATCTTCTGCCGTGCGCAACGGCTGCACGCGCGCCAGTCCGGCCATGAGCGATTGCGTCAGTTTGTCGAGCTGCGGCCGGGTGCTGGCGGCGAGATCGGGCGCGGGCCCCTGCGGCGGTTGTGTACTGCGCCACGTGGCAAAGAGCGCGTTCTGCACGTCCTTGCTCGCGTCGATCTGATCCTGGAAGAACGCGCGCGCAAACGCGGGGTCGACGTTCGCCGCGGCGGCGCGCTTCTCCACGTCGGCGAGCAAGGCGTTTTCGCGCGGCGTATCGGTGATCGCCTGATGATGGGCCCATTTCCAGCGCGCGACCGGTTCCGCGAGCGCGAGGCGTTGCGAAACCAGCGCAATCAGATTGGTGAGCGCGGTGTCGTCGCCATCGGCGAAGGCCGGAGCGGGCGCGAGGGCGAAGCTGGCGGTGAGTGCGAGGGCGGAGAGCGCGTATGACGCGCCGAAGCGATGCGGACGATTCATGTAGTGAACGAGGCCGGGTGGCCGCTGAGGAAAAATGAGAAGAATAAATGATGTCCGGCAGACGGCGCGTATTACGCGGCTGAAACTACGGCGCGACTGAAACTGCGAGCGGAGACTCAATGAAGTCGCACGCGGGGCATGCGCCCGAAGGTACGACAAACGCGGCATACAGAAAGAACGCGCATGCGTCCACGCACTCTGGCTGAGTGGCGCGGCATCGTTGTAATCAGGCGAACCGATTTACCGTCGCGACGCGAATGTCGGACGCAAAGTTATAACGATAATGAGGGCGCGTGCATTTAGCGCGTACCTGTTGCACGCGCGTCGATGTTGCACCGCATGATTGCACGATTACTTCGGATCGTACGACTTGCGTTGTTCGTCGAAAAAAGCGCGAACATGCTCAGGCAGTTCGGCACCCAGAAACTCGACGCCCACGGGTTCCGGATCCGGGTAAAAGACTTTATCCGGGGTCGGAATCTTCGGTGGCTTGGCATCCATGATCTTTCTCCTTTACAAACCGATTATCTGCCTCGGTCCCCGCATCGCACCAGCGTCCGATGCACGTCACCTGTTCTCTGTTGCTTTAACGGCACAAGCCAACACTTGAACAGAGGGTTTGAATAAAATTTATCGTCTGACTATCGCATCCGTTGCCGGTCTGCATTTTCCGGTGCGAAATCCGAATTAGCCGGCTCCTCCCCGTCATGCCCATCTGTACCGGGCCCTGCCTTCCCGTCCGCAGTCCGCGCAATTCGTGCGCCGCCTTAACGTTTTTATGTGAATCAATCATGACAATGTTTGTGCGGCGCCACATCGGCAAGATTTTCTGCCTGTAAGGCCGAGCGTTCGCTATTTACCCGTTGAACGATTTCCGGCCTGATTTTTTGTAAACGACAGATTCACTCGCCTCGTTGACGTTGCGCACGCCTTTTAATGATTTTCATGCGGGAATTAACCGTTGAAGGTTGGGTAACAAACCCATGACCGCACTTTTGTGCCAAAACATCCGCATTCGACGACAGAGCATTCCGGATGGTCCTAGCCGCACTTGCCTGAATTCAAAAAAACGATGGAACGCGTTGGAGAGCATGCGGAAGGTGACGCCCACTTGCTGGCGAACGGTGTGTCGATCGCCAGCAAGTGGGTTTATTGTTTATCGTCGTCCAGGAAGTTCAGGATGGCCTCGTTGAACGCCTCCGGAGCCTGAATAAACGCGAAGTGGCTGGCGTCAGGCAGGATCGTCAGGCGTGCATGCGGAATCGTTCTCGCCATATATTCCGTGTGGCTGCGCTTGATGGCTTCGTCATGATCGCCGTCCATCACGAGCACCTCGGACCTGATCGACCGGAGCTGGTCGTCCGTCCAGTTGGGCTGGGCCGCCCACATATTGCCGATCTGGGCGAGAAAATCCTGGTATTGGTTCGGTGTGGGGGACAGCTTCGCGTACTCCTTGCCGGTGCGATCGATGAACGCCGCGAAAGTCGGGTTCTTGTCGGCGTCCGGACGCGTGCCGTCGGTGTTGGTGTTGGCGCCGAACGCGACGATCTTGCCCACCCGATCCGGATGGCGCATGGCCATGTCGAGAGCCTGAATGGCGCCGTCGCTCCAGCCGACGATGTCGGCCTGCCTGATCCGGAGCTTGTCCATCAGCGCGATGACGTCGTCGGCCATCAGGTCATAGCTGTACGGCGTCGTATCGCGCGTGCTGCGGCCATGGCCGCGCGAATCGACCACGATGACGCGATGATTCACGCGTAGCGCTTTGACCTGAAGGGCCCACCAATCGGAATTTGCCAGGCCGCCATGAAGCAGAATGACCGGGCGGCCGTGTCCCACCTCCGCGTTGTAAAGCCTGATGCCACGAAGCTCGGTACGGGACGAGCGATCATAGTGCGGCGGCGTCGGCGTATGCGGCAGCGTCTGCCAGCGCTCGACGGCCAAAGCGGCATGGGTGGCGGCAAGCAGCGCAACGGCAGCCAGCGTGGACATCAACCCTTGCTTCCGGGAATGCGTTTTCATTTTCGGGTTCTTGTTTCTGAGTGTGGGTAGGGGCATGGGGAAAGTGCGTGACGGTTCGACAAATTGAAACGGCCATCGCCCAGGTGGAGGATCAACCGTTTTTTCCAGCATTCGCGTACCGGCGAAATCAGTCGATGAAAGCGGCGGCGTTGAGAGCGACTCGCCATGCGTCCAGATCGGCATTCCAATGCCAGCAGGCGCGCATGGTTTTCGTTGAAGGCCTCGCGCAGGCCGCCGGGCGTGCGCGGGGGCGCAGCCACGGCGTCGCCGTCGGCGAGCGTTTGGTGGGCGAGGGAGCGGCCGATGCCGCGTGCGGCTTCCGTGCTGAACCAGACCCTCGAATGGGTTGGTGAGTGCCTGTCCTGATACTCCCTGTGCATGGCGTTACGGGATGGCGACGCTCATGCCGCCGTCGGCCATGACGACCGAACCGACCATGTAGCTGGCGCGCTCCGATGCGAGGAAGGCCACGACTTCCGCGATCTCTTCGGGGCGGGCCGCGCGCCCGATCGGCGCTTTGCGGCCGTGCTCGGCCAGATAGGCCGGCCCGTCCGGCTGAATGGCATTGGTGATGTTGGTGATGGCATCGCCGGAGCCGACCGCATTGACGCGGATGCCGTGGCCGATGGCTTCCAGTGCGAGCGTGCGCGTGAGCTGCGCCAGCGCGCCCTTGGACGCCGCATAGGCGGCAATGTTGGGGAACGACTGGTAGCAGGCATAGGAGCCGATATTGACGATGGCTCCGGACCCGGCTGCCATCATCGGCCGCATGGCTTCGCGGGAGAACAGGAACGCGCCGGTGGCGTTGACCGCCAGTATCTGGTTCCAGTCCTCGAGGCGCATCTCGACCACCGGCTTGCTGGTGATGATCCCGGCGTTGTTGACGAGAATGTCCAGCCGGCCGAACTGCTCCAGGGCCGCTTGCACGGCCAGCGTGGCGCTGGCTTCCTGCGCGATGTCCGCGACCAGCGGCGCGATGCCGTCGCGCGCGAGGGCATTGACGTTCTCGCTCAGGTCCACGGCGACCACGCGCGCGCCCTGGCGATGCAGCAGCTCGACCGTGGCGAGACCGATACCGCTGGCTGCGCCGGTGACGATGGCGACGCGTCCGGCAAACGGCGCGTCGTGAGAGGATGAAGTGACGTAAGACATAGGGATTCCTTAAGAGAATGATTGCGTGGGATCAATACGGGCTTGCAGTGGGCCGCACGATGATTTCGCTGACGTCCACGCCGTCCGGCTGCGCGATCGCATAACCGATGGCTTGCGCCACGGCCTGCGGCGGCAGGGCAATGCGGCGAAACTCGCGCATGGCCGAGCGTGCCGTTTCGTCGGTGATGTGATCGGCCAGCTCCGACTCGACAACGCCGGGGCTGACGACGGTCACGCGAAGCGAATCCGTCTCCTGGCGCAGCCCGTCGGAGAGGGCGCGTACCGCGTATTTGCTGGCGCAGTAGACGGCGGCGGTCGGCGTGACCGCATGCGCGCCGATCGAGGCAACGTTGACGATGTGGCCGTGCCCCTGCGCCTGCATCACGGGCAGGACGGCGGCGATGCCGTTCAATACGCCACGCACGTTGACGTCGAGCGTACGGTTCCATTCGTCGACCTTCAGCGCGGCCAGCGGCGACAGCGGCATGACGCCCGCGTTGTTGATCAGCACGTCGATGCGGCCGTAGCGCTTGTGGGCGAACGCGGCGATCTGCTGAAGGTCTTCGAGCCGGGTGACGTCGAGCGCGATCGCATCCACACTGGCGCCCTGAGCGCGCAGTTCTTCCTGCAGGGCCGTGAGGCGGTCGATACGGCGCGCCCCGATGACCAGGTGGTGGCCCATCTGCGCCAGATGCCGGACCGTGGCCTCGCCAATGCCGCTGCTGGCGCCCGTCAACACGATGACCTTGCTTGTATTCGACGTAGTCGATTCCATCTTTTCTCCTTGTTGCCCAGTGCGAGCGAATAAAGCCGTGGCGGGGAATGAACAAGGTGAAATCGTAGAGAGGACGTGTCCCCCGGACTAGACGCAAGCCTATCGCGTCGTTGCCTATTCCTATTTCTCATCTATGAAAACCACTTCGTTGATGAAAAAATGTAGCTTATTCGTATTTGAGGAATAACTCGCTTCATGAGCAAGCCGCGTCCTGACACATCCCGGCAGGCCGAGATGGCCGCACTGATCCGGCAGCTCGCCCCGCAGGAAGGGCATACCCGTTCGCTGCTGGACGGCGTACGCCTGATGCGGGCGGATCGGCCGCTGGGGCGCACGCCGGTGCTGTATGAGCCGAGCATCGTGATCGTTTGCCAGGGCAGCAAGCGCGGCTATCTGGCCGATCAGCTCTATCGCTACGATGCCCAGCACTACCTGGTGCTCTCGGTGCCGCTGCCGTTTTCGACCGAAACCGATGCCAGCCCCAGGGAGCCCTTGCTCGCCGTCTCCGTACGGCTGGACATGACCGCCGTGGCCGATCTGGTCATCGAGGTGGAGCATCACGCCTGCGCGCCGGCCACCACGCCCGTCGGCATTATTTCCACGCCGCTGGACACCGCGCTGGCCGATACGACCGTGCGCCTGCTCAAGGCATTGACCTCGCCGATCGAAGCCCGCGTGTTGGGTCCGGCCATCGTGCGGGAACTGTGCTTTCGCGTTCTGATGGGTCCGCGCGGCGGAGCGATCAGGGCGGCGCTGGCCAGCCAGGGCAACTTCGGCCGGATCTCGCGCGCCCTGCGCCGTATCCATAGCGATTACGCCCAGGCGCTGGACGTCGGATCGCTGGCGCGCGAGGCGGACCTGAGCATCCCGGCCTTCCATGCCCACTTCAAGACCGTGACCGCCACCTCGCCGATCCAGTACATCAAGTCGGTGCGGCTGCATCAGGCACGGCTGCTGATGATCCGCGACGACCTCACCGCGGCGGCAGCGGCCATGCGCGTCGGCTACGAAAGCGCATCGCAGTTCAACCGCGAGTTCAAGCGGCTTTTTGGCCGCAGTCCCGGCGAGGAAGCGCGCGAAATGCGCTCGGCTTTCGCGCTGATGGCGCCCGCGCAACTCGACGCAATAGCGGCGACCCATTAGCCGTGCCCCATTAGCGCAACGGCACCGGGCCCACCGCTTCCCAAGGAGAAACGATGCAGACGAGCACGCTGGATAAACAACTGGCATTCCTGAAGGAAATCGATCGACTGAAGTCCGTCATACGGCAATCCCCATTGCTGGACCGCAGCAGGAAAGAGAATTCCGCCGAGCACTCCTGGCACCTCGCGATGTACGCGCTGATACTGAGCGAGCATGCTGGCGAGACCGTGGACGCGACTCGGGTCATCCAGATGCTTCTGCTGCATGACATCGTCGAGATCGACGTCGGCGATTTTCCGATCCATGGCGGCACGTCGCGCGAGTTGCAGGCCGAACAGGAGTCGAAGGCGGCGGTGCGATTGTTCGGGCTGCTGCCGCAGCCGCAAGGTAGCGAGCTTCTCGGCCTGTGGCAGGAATTCGAGCTTGCGCAGACCGCGGACGCGAAGTTCGCCAAAGTGCTTGATCGCTTCCAGCCCTTGCTCGTCAACCTCGCGACCGGCGGCGGCACCTGGACGGAGAACGACGTCTCGCTCGATCAGGTGCTCTCCCGCTATGGCCCGGTGATCGAAGCCGGGGCGCCCGATCTGTGGGCGGCATGCGAGCGATGGGTCATCGAGCATTTCCGGAACGGGCAAGCGGCGTAGTTCGTGATTCGCCATAGACTCGTCGTACGTTTGCGCGTACGGCGTCAAATTCCCGCGTACCAGTCGTAGCCCCGATCTTCCCAATAGCCCCCCCGGCCGCCCCACAAGGTATCGAATGCCGGGACGACTTCGATCCGCATCAGGTACTTCGCCTGCTTGTAGCCGAGTTGTCTTTCGACTCTCAGCCGCAGCGGCGCGCCATGCGCCACCGGCAGAGCCTTGCCGTTCATCGCATAGGCGAGAAGGGTTTGAGGGTGATAAGCATCGAGCAGATCGATGCTTTCGTAATAGCGGCCGCTGCCGTCGAACGTGACCTCCAGTTCGTCCGCGCAGTGGAATACGACATAGCGCGCACCGGACTTCAGGCGCGCGAGATCCAGTATTCGCCCGAGCGGCACGCCTTGCCATTGGCCAATTGCGCTCCACCCCTCGACACAATCGTGCCGGGTAATCTGCGTGCGCGATGGCAGACGCTTCAGTTCGTCGAGCGACAGGCTGAGCGGTTGCTGTACGAGCCCATCCACCTGCAATCGCCAGTCGGCGAAGCCGTTCTCGAGCAGCTGGTTGTACTCCTCGGAGTCGGGGGCTTGAGTGCCATTGGCGCGGAACACGGGCGACAAGTCGGCCACGCTGTATTCAGGAGCCAGCGATTGACGGCCGAGCAGCAAGCGCTGGCTCTCCATCGTCAGCTTCTCGCTATTGCGCAGCAAGGCGGCGAACCCGGTACTTTGCGTTGCTCGATCGCATCCGGCAAGCAGAACCGCGCCGGCACCGGATATCAAGCCTGCCAGCATGCGCCGCCGCGAAAACCCTGATTTCATCGTGCCTCTCCCGAGTGGTCGATCGCATAACGCCCGTCGATCATCGAACGCAAGTTGTTCCAGAAGCCGGACAGGACGACCATCAACACATGGACGACGACAAACAGCACGAGCAAGGACGCCGTGATGAAGTGCAACGTACGCGCCGAAGGGCGGCCGCCGAACAGGTCGGGCAGGAATGGAAAGACGGCGTCCATACCCGGCGACATCGTCAATCCGGTCAACACCATCAACGGCAGCAGCACGAGTGCCACGAGCAGATAGGTGATCTTTTGCAGGGCGTTGTAGCGTCGTGCCTCATCGCCTTTGGCGAAACGAAGGCGCGCGTGATCCAGTACTTCGCGCCACACATGCCGCGGTGCGAGCTGGTCTCGATCCGGCAATAGATCGCGGCGAATATGGCCACGCCAGAAGCCGTGCGCGAGATAGATCGCGCCATTGATAACCAGCAGCCATGCAAACAGAAAGTGCCAATTCCGGGCTGCGCCGAGATCGTAGTAAGAAGGAATCGTGAGCCAGGAAGGAAATGCTCGCGGCACGACTGCATTGCCTTCCTGGGAAACACCGAGAAGGCCTGTCGTCCCGATACTCAGCGAACCGATGCGCAAAAAACCGTGCAAACCGTCTGCCTGTTTCCGCGACCCGATGACAATGAATGCATGGTCGGTATCCGCGCCATATTTGCCCCAATACAGTCTGGGGTGCGCATTGAAGATTTGCAGCCCACTCATCAACATGACGGAAAGGCACAGCACATTGATCCAGTGCGTGATGCGCACTGTCGCTGAATGTCGCCGGATAAACCGGCGGCGCGTCGGGCGGGGAAGCGGTGCCCGCGCATGCGTTGAATCAGGGGTGTTCATTGAAAAGCCTCGTACCGGCTGGCGGATAACACCAGCCGGTCATGGTGGTCGCTACATTACATCGGCGGCACGACGCCGTTCTTGCCCACGATCAGTTGACCCGAGCTCAGCGTGCCGTTCGCCTCTTGCTGTGCGGGGATAAATACCGCCGTGCCGGGTTTCACGTCGTCGGGTGTGGCGGGCGCCAATGTCACGACAGGCGTACCGTTCGGAATGGAGATCTTCTTTTCCTGGCCGTGATAGTTGACGGTCACGATGCTGCCGTCCACCGACTTGACCGCGTCTCCCACGGTCGCGTTGGTCATCGTGCTATTGGGTTTCAGGTCCCAGCCATAACTGCCTTCTCCGGTCCCCTTCAATGCCGGCGGGAAAATCAGCACTTCCAGGGCGCCGTCGCCGCCTTCGGATTTGGGCAGCGATGCAATACCGACAAAATCGCCCGGCTTGATGTCGCCGATACGGGCTTTCACGACTGCCGATGCTCGCCAGCCGTCCTTGAGCTTCACCGTGAGCGCTTGGCCGTCGCGTGATTTCACCTGAAGCTGGTCGCCCGCTAGAGCGTGTTAGGCACTTTTGTTAAGGGCTGCAAAGTGGACAAGCATAAGCACGGCGAATATGACGAAGTGCAGGCTGGCTAGGGTTTCGGGCAATCGCTCGTAGTCTCTGGCCAGTCGCCGGAAA
>NZ_JAAGPQ010000038.1:0-76198 GCF_017104985.1 Paraburkholderia sp. Ac-20342
CCGAGGTGGCCGCGCCCGATGCGGCCGGCGTCGTCGATCCGCGCCGGGCGTTCCTGCTGCGCGACGTGTTCGCGCGGGACGTGACGCGCCGGCTCAAGGTGCCGGCCGCCGAGCAGCGCGCGTACGCCGATCGGCTCGCGGCGGCCCTCGATGCGCACGCGCTCGGCAGCCTGTCGGGCGAATACGTCGTGCTGGTCGATCGCAACGCCAACGTGCAGGCGCTCTTCATCTATTTTCGCGCGACGCCGGGCGACGCCTGGGAGATGATCGGCGCGTCGCCGGTCTCGACCGGACGGCCCGGCGAATACGACCACTTCATCACGCCGCTTGGCGTATTCGAACATACACCCGACAACATGGATTTCCGCTCCGAGGGCACGCAGAACGAAAACCATATTCGCGGCTACGGCAAGCGCGACATGCGCATCTTCGATCTCGGCTGGGCGCAGGGCGAGCGCGGCTGGGGCAAGGGCGGCATCTCGCAGATGCGTTTCCAGATGCACGCGACCGATCCCGAGCGGCTCGAACCGCTGCTCGGCATCCGCCATTCGAAGGGCTGCGTGCGGATTCCCGCGTCGCTCAACGCGTTTCTCGATCACTACGGCATTCTCGACGCCGAATACGCGGCGCTCGTCGATTCGGGCAAATCGCTGTGGGTGCTGAAAAGCGATCGGCAGATCATGCCGTGGGCGGGGCGTTTTATCGTCGTCGTCGATTCGCAGCGCAAGGGGCGTCCGGCGTGGTCGCCGGCGCCGGGCGCGAGTGCGCGCGCGAAGATGCCGGCACATGCCGATACGGCGGATTGAGGCGATGCAGTAAGTTGATGCATTGAATGCATTGAGTTGATGCACTGAGGCGGCGCTCGGTTTTTTCGCTGCAGGCCTTTATCAGGGCACGGCGCGCCCTATTGTCGTTTTCTTGCGCCGTGCTGCTGTGTTGCCGTGCCATCGCCCCGCCGGCGCGGCGGGGTGCATCGTGGTCCGCATCGCCGTGCGGATGGTTTCGGCGCCGCGCAGCCGCATCTCACGACCGCGCCAGCACCACGCCCACCAGCGCCACGGCAAATCCGGCAATCTGCACCGGCAACAGCGTCTCGCCGAATCCCAGATAACCTTCGAGCGCGGCAAGCGGCGGCGCGAGAAACATCAGCGCGGTCGCGCGGGCCGCGTCGCCGCGCCTGACCATCCACACGAGCAGCGTCACGCTGATGCCGGACAGCATCACGACACCCCACGCGAGCGAGACCCATAGCGTCGCCGAGGCGATCCAGCGATGTTCGCCGAGCGCAAGCGCGAGCATGCCCGCGACGCTTGCCGCGCCGATGTTTTGCACCGCGCTCGCGCTGCGAATGTCGGTTCTCGCGAGCGAGGTCTTCTGGAACAGGGTCCCCGCCGTGATCGCGGCAACCGCGACGATCGACACGAGCACGACGAGCCACGCGGGCGCGTTGCCGTGCGTCGGCGGCGTCGCCGCGGCGAGCTTCGGCGCGAGCACCAGCACGACGCCGGCGAGGCCGAGCGCCATGCCGCTCCAGCCGCGCCGCGAGAGTCGCTCGCCGAACAGCGGCGCGGCGACGGCGGCGGTCGCGAGCGGTTGCAGCGCGCCGAGCAGGGCCATGACGCCAGCGCTCAGCCCTTGGGCGACGGCCCAGTAGCCGGCGCCGAGATAGACACCTTGCAGCAGCGCGCCCGCGGCCAGATGCTTGCCGAGGTCGCGGCCGCGAGGCCATGTCGCGCGCGCGCCGAGCGCGGCAAGCGTGAAGACGAGCGCGGTGCCGCCGAAGCGGGCAAGCAGGAACAGATTTGGATCGGCGTAGGGCGTGATCGCGCGGGCGACCACGAAGCCGGTCGACCACAGCACGACGAAGACGGCGGCGATAAGGGATGCGAGCATGGCGACGTGCCGAGGCGAAGGTCGGCGGCGTGAAAAAGCCGCCATCTTGCCGGCGGACGTGCCGCGCGTCTTGTTCGAGGCTGCAACTGAACGGATGCGGGCGAGGTAATGAACGCCCGCGCGTGGCGGCCTTGGCAGCGGTCGTTGCGTTGGCCGAGGCAGCGGCCGGCTGTCGAAACGGCTCACCCAAAGATGTGCCGAAACGGCCGCCCAGGCCGCCCCGGCGTACGCACCGGAACCCCGCTCCCCGTGCCGTCTCACCACATCAGCAACACCGCCCCCGCACCGATTGCACCGCCACATACGACGCAGCCCCACAGCAGCCAGCGCGTGCGGCGGTATTCGCGCGCGATTTCCGCGAGCAGTTGCGCGTTCTGCTGCGGCGTGCGCGCGCGATCGTGTTGCTGCTGCAGATAGCGCACCGCCAGTTGCGGCACGCGCGGCAGCATGTGCGCGAGATGCGGCAGCTCGTGCGAGATGCGCTTGAGCCAGCCGCGATGATCGAGGTCGCGCCGCGCGATATCGGCGAGCACGCCGCGCGCGATGTTCCACGTATCGACGCCCGGATGCAGCGCGCGCGCCAGCGTCTCCGCCTGCTGGAAGGAGCGCTGCGCGGTGGCGAGCCGGCCCGGCACGTGGCCGTCGAACGGCAGCACGCCGTGCAGCAGATGATGAAACAGCGAGCCCGCCGAGCGGTCCTCGGGCGCGGCCGCGAAATGCGCTTCGGCGCGCGTGCGCAATTCGGCTTCGAGGATTTCCGCGCGCGTGTCGTGCGACACGTGTCCGGCATCGCGATGCATGCCGGCGAGGCGCCCGTAATCCTGGTCGAACAGCGCGGTCGCGCCGTGCACGAAGAATTCGCGCTCGCCGCTCGACAGCGTCGACATGATCGAAAACTCCGCGAGCACGAGGCGCCCGAGCGTGTCCGGCTCGATGCTGACGCGTACGCGGCGGGCATCGAGCGTCGCGTGGAAGAAGCCGTGCTCGAACGCCTGCTCGGTGACCACCTCGACGATATGTGCGGCAAGCGGCGCGAGCTTGATGCGATGCGCGTGCAGGCCGGGCAGGTCGCTCGCCGGCAGCGTGTTGATGCGCTGCATCGTCAGCGTGTGGGCGGTGCACAGTTCCCAGATCACATCGGGCACGGCGATGCGCTTGTCGCCGTCGAAATGATGGCCGGTCTGGCTCAGGTTCGCGGCTTCGGCGCGCAGATCGAAGCGGCGCAGGATGTCGTCGGTGAAGGTCTGGGCAAGCGCGCGCAGTTGCAGGCGGCGCGCCGTGCGCGAGAGCTTTTCGAGCCAGCGCGCGGCCCAGCGCAGCAGCGCGAGTTCGTCGCCGATCTGTTGCAGTTGCTGCGTGCGCACCAGCTTGATCGCGACCTCGTGGTGGCCCTTGACCGGTGTCGCGAGCCGCGCAAAATGCGTCTGCTCGCCGAAGCCGCTGCGCACCGGCACGAGGTCGACCGCGCTGAACAGTTCGGCGAGCGGGCGGCCGAACGCTTTCGCCAGCGCTTCCTGCGACGCGGACGGCGCGAGCGGCTCTTCCATGTGATCGATGGCGTCGAGCGCGTCGTGCAGCGTGCCGGCCGCGAGTTCGGGGCGCTCGGCGAGCGTCTGCGCGAAGCGGCTCGCGAGCGGTCCGAGCGCCGGCAGCACGCCGTGCAGCTGGGCGCCACCGCGCTCCGACGCATGCACGCGGCTGACCAGCTCGATCATCCAGTGCAGTTTGTGCTCGCGCGGAGCGGCGAGCCAGATCAGGCGCGCGCCGTAACGCAGCGCGTGGGATAGCAGCAGTAGACGGCGAAACAGTGGCGGCATCGGTAGTTCGGTTGACGGCAAGGCGGGGTGCGTGGTGCCGGACGCGGTCGGGGCGATGACGACGGTGGCGACGGTGACGACGACAACGGCAGCGGCGCTGCGTGCCGCGCGTCTGCCCGATGGCCGGTCCTGGCGCGTCAAGGTTAGCAGGTCGGGGCGCCGGTTGGCGTGTTCGTCGGGCCATGATGCATGACACGCGTAATACAATACAGCGGCCTTCCTCAACTACGACGAAACCCAGGCGTGCCGCTCGCGGCCCTTCACCGATGCTTGCAGAACAACGTCAACGCCTTATTCGACGGGCATCGAATTGAAAACCTACGCTGAAAGCTACGCTTAGAAAATCTACGCCTGCCCGCGGGAGAATCGGCCTATAGTACTGTACATTCATACAGTATTCGCCATGTCCCATTTCCGCTACCCCGACGCCTCGACGGATCGCCCCTGTCGCCTCTGCGAGCATTGGGGCGGTCCTTTCAATGACGGCTTACATGCCCGGTGCGTGCGCGATGAAGTGCAGATCGTCGCGCAGCCGGAAAGAGGGTGTGCGTTCTGGTTGCGCTGCATCGGGGCGGATGACGAAGAACCGAAAAAGGACAAACGATGAACGACAGGGAATTGCTGGAACTGGCCGCACGAGCCGCGGGGTATGGAGAGTTGCGAATTCTCGACGACAGTTCGATTATCGTCCATGCTCGCCGCTGGAACCCGCTTGCCGACGACGGTGATGCGATGCGGTTGGCCGTAAAGCTAGATATCAGTTTGCGCCAGAGGTTCGCGATGGTTCAAGCCGAATTTCCGTGGGCCGATGAACAATTCAATGAGCGGCGAGTGATTTGCGAGCCGGTACTAGAGGATCATTGCGCGCCAGCACGGCGCGCAATCGTTCGAGCTGCTGCCGAGATTGGGAAGAGAATGTGATGCGCTGCCGGATGGCAGGCCGGAGAGGGAATGAGAGAGCCAAAATATGACGTCTATCGGCTAGAGGTGTTCGGCCTGCCAAGGTTCGGCTGCACTGGCATCGTAATCGCTGACAAGTGGTTCGACCGCGTGACCACCGACCTTGAAGAACTTCGTCGGAACGTCTACGCCGCCTTCTGCGAATGGATGGCGGCAGAACTCTGGATCACGCACCTTGGCGAGCGTCGCCTGGTGACAACTTGCGCTCAGTTTGAAGCTGAGTATGGGATTTGATGCGCCGCAATCTGCGGGCTGATTGATGTGCGCTCAGGGCGCGGGGAGGGAATGGAGTGGCCGGCACCACCCGGCAGCGTGGACGCTTACCCCCACGCCACTCTAGAAGCGGGCTTATGGCTACCCGTTCACTCCATGTACATCATACCGCCTGTTAAGCGGGTTTACAACCGGTTACCTGTTATGCGGCTGGCTTCATGGGTGCGGCGGCCAATGTCTCAAGCCGCTTCTGATAGTTATCGATATCGTGATCACCGAACGCGAATCCGCCCTGCCACTGGTTGCCATCGGGCAGGATCTGGAATGCGCCCTGATCGTTTTTGAGCCATACAGTCGGGATTGGCGCGCGGCATTGCCAGCGGCGGTCGAACCATGGCCACGAACACCAGCCATCGGCACCATTAACGCAAGCGACCATGCGGGCAAATACTGCTGCATGTGACTTGAAAAGGTCCGCGGCAATGAATTTCGGCGACGCGAACGCGAACATCAAGCCGATCTGTTCGGGCTTCACGAACGCGACCGATGCCTGAACGCGAGCCGCGCCGAGCGAATGGCCCGTGAGGTTGAAAACGGTGCCCTCTGGCGCGAGCTTCTGCGCCCAGCACCAGATTTCATCCATATCCTCAGCGACACCGGCAGTGACGTGGCCACCATCGACGGCGACCGGATCAAGCTGAACATCGCGAAGAACGTCCATCAGAGCGCCCTGGCTTGCGCGCGTGCCAGAGATGGACAGCCACGTCTTGCCCGCGTTATCGACAGACAGGACCGCTTGATACGACTTGCCCTGAACCTGACCGATCCACGTATCGCCAAGCGTTGCGAACGCTGCTTTCGAGGCGTTGTCGGCCTCAATGTACGCAGCGTTCGCGCGCCGGCAGGCCAATGAGAGCGCCTGCCAGTCCATCACGCCACCGCGCCCGAAGCCGGGTCAGGTGCAACGACTGGAGCCGATGCGGGTGTGCCAGCCGCCGCCGCTTGTTGCTGCGCGATGAGCGTCAGCACTTGCGAGAGAACCGGTTGAGCGGCCATCAAGCCGATCAGGATTGCGGGCTGGTTCGGAATTGCCGGAATCGACGCGACGAGCGTAATGAGCGCCGGGAACAGAGTCGCGTTGAGCGTCTGCAGATCGTTGGCGTCGATTTCACCGTTCGCCGTGCAGACTGCCGTGTTGACGGTAAGGATCTGCTCGACGAGTGCTTGCTGAGTCGGATTGAGCAGTGCGGCGGCGGCCGGTTGAGTCAGCAGCTTGAGCTGGGCATTCACTGAGGGGCAAAAGTCGGTGATCAACTGTTGCGGTTGAATGACGAGATGCGGTTGCGAGCCAGTCGATGCGCAGCCTGCAAATGCGACGCACGCGACTAGGCCAGCCAGAACAGCGGCGAGTTTGGATTTCATTGGGTGAGCCTTTATGGGATTAGAAGCGCCAGCGAACGCTGGCTTTTGCTGTTACGCCGTTATTGCCCTTCACGACAGAAAGACTCAGGCGGGTGGATGGCGGGATCTCGGCGTAGACGACTGCGCCGGGTTGAACGTCGAATTGCTTGTCGAGCGCGGGAAGGACTTGCAGGTGTGTGATCAGCGCCAGTAGTGCAGTGCTGATCACGCTTGCGGTGCAGCCGCCTGCTTCGCGGCGCGCATCTGGCTCAGCTTGTGTGCGCCGGCAACGAGCAACACAACGATCGCGCTTTGAACATCGACCGGCAGCGTCGCATGCAACAGGCTGGCAACGTATGCAACGACCGGCGCGACGACTGCGCCAGCGCCGACCGCGGTAGCGGTGTTGAGGGGAGTGCTATTCATGCTTGCTCCTTGTGAAGAGACTTCAGTTCATCGGGTGAGTAGACGAAACCGGGAATCAGGAACGCCTGAACGCTCCAGACCGGATCGCTTTCTTCATGGCGGCCGTGGTTCTTGCCGCGGTGGTGCAGCTCGCAGAGCGGGAGCTGGTTGTAGACGGAATCGACGAACGTCTCGGGCTTCATCGGATCGAACGCTTCCCAATCAAAGCCCTGAGTGAGGCGAATCAGATCCCAGACCGGATGCTTCCTCGGAATCGGCACCACGCGGCCCAGCTTGTGCGAGAACATGACGTCGGTCTTGTTCAGTGCGACGTCGCGAATCCAGTCGAATGCGATCGCATGGCTGTACGCCCATTCGAAGAAGCGGTGATGCGACTCGACCTTTTCGTCGTCGCCGCATACCGCACAGACATAGCCGCCTTCGTGCTTCATCTCGCGCTTGCTCGCGCGAAAGATTGGCGATTCGATGCGCGGTTCATGGCCGGGATAGAAGACGTCCTCGGTGAGCGTACGAGTGGTCTCGTGTGTGTCTTGTGCGTTGGTCATGGCGTAAAAAAACCGTCCTTAAGGCGGCTATGTGTGAGACAGATATACGGCTGATATCTGTGTAACGAATGTCAGGCGACGACCGGCATAACGCCGTGTTCCATGGCGTTCGCGAGCCGCGTTGCGCGTGCTCCTACCTGTTTTGCCCATTGCGAATTCAGCATCGCTGCCGCGGCAATGGCATATGAACCGCGCTGCATGGCTGCGAGAGCATTCTTGAAGCCGAGCAGGCCCGTGCCGAGTGCAGCGTTGCCGATGCCCATGTTGAAGACCATATTCGCGACTACTCTTTGACGGACTTCGTCCAACTGGCGCCACCAGGCAAGGTTGGCATCGAGCTTGGCAACGCTGGTGGAGATGTCTCGCGCGAGAAGTTGATTTACCTGCGCGTCGGTCAACGGGAACGTCCATCCAGCAGGCAAGGGAGAGACATCGAGGTTGTGACCAACGCCGACCGTGTGCTTGGGCGGCTTTGCGGTGTCGAGATACGGTACATAGCGCACGCCTTCATCGCGGCGCAGTTCGGCTTCGAGCAACGCGAGATTCATGCTTCACTCCTTTTTGTGCTTCCTGCGGTGTAGCCAGAACTTGTCGCGAATGAGTGCGATGACCTGCAAGACTGTGTAGATGAGCGTTGCCGCCATAACGAGATCGGGAAGTTGGATCCCGAACCAATGCATGCCCGCAACGGACACAGGGGGAAGGGATTTCACTGCGCTCGATACAACGTCACTGCGCGCGATGTCTGCGGCCTGTTCGCCGATGGTCATGTGGGAAGCCCCGGTCAGAAAAAGAAAAAGCCCGCGCGTGGCGGGCATGTGTTTTAGGCGGGAGAGCCGCGAGGGCGCGGGGTCAGTTGCCGGCGCAACTGAATTGCACGGTGTCCGTACTGGTGCCGGTGAACGTGATCGATGTCCCAGACGTCTGTCCGACCTTCACCGCAGCGGCTGCGGTCGTGTCGTTTGCCGTGCAGGCATAGCTCGACGATGAGGTAAAGACAGCCGACCCGCTGAGCGTGACGGTTGCAGTGCCGGATGCCAGCGCGACGGTGCCGGTCACCATATGCGGAGCGTTGACTGCGGTTCCAGTCGTGCCGTAGAGCGGCATCGTGCCGGTGCCGGTCGTTGATATATTCCCCGCGTCACTGACAGAAAGGGGGCATGCGCTGTATGCGGAATTGCAGATCTGAAAATTGCCGCTTGACGCGCGTAGGTATTTGTTCGGCGTGGTCGCACCATTCCCGACCAGGGCAATGACAGCCCCGTTTGAATCGCTTGGCGCATTCACCATCAATGTGTACTGGCTATTGCTCGGCTCGTTCAATTGCAAACCGGTCAAAGTCGCTGCACCACCCTGGTTGATGGACGCCTTTACCGCGCGCGAACTGTTCATCACCTGCAAAACGGGATTTGCCGTAGTCGTCGTGCCAGCGGTCAGCAAATTCAGATTGACACCCGCGCCCGAGTTGCGAATTTCCGCACTTGTCGTCGGCCCGTTCGACGATGTGGCGTCAACGAGAATGCCATTCACAGTCGATGACTGCGGATTGAGATAGATTCCCGTCGAAAAGGCCTGCGAGCTGTATCCAAGCATCAGCCCTATGCTGCTTGCGTAATTTCCATAGGCGTCAATCTGCAGGCCAATCGCGTTCACCTGCGATGTACCGAATGCCATATTGGGCGGCAACTGGGTCGATGGAGCACCCGAGTAGTTGAACGTATCGAATTCGTTCGAGCACGTGCCAGCAACTGCCGCGCCACCGCTGTAACCAATGTCACATTGCCCGAAGACGCCGAAGGCCTGATTGCCGGCATTGTTCATCATGCCGTAGCCTGTCACGCCAGTCGGGAAGCTGTTGCCGTTGGTGCCGTCCTGGACGATTGCGCCGACGATGGCGTTGTCAGTCGGACCGGACGTGACGAGAACGCGGCCGCCATATGCCTGCGTTTGCGTGGCGCCCGGCGTTAATGTGTATTGCAGAGATCTGAACGTCGAGCCAAATGTTGCGGCGCTCGCAATGGACAGACTCGGCACAGTCAGTGGCCCGGTGAGCGTGCCGCCCGCAATCGGCAGTTTGGTCGCGAACTGGGTATTCAGTTGCGCCGCGGTCAGGACTTGCCCGGGCGTGAACTGTGCGAATGCAGGCAGCGAGGCGAGCAGCAGGAGGGCGGAGAGGAGGCGTTTGAGCATAGCGGCAGGAAGAAAAAGAAACTGAATTAGTACTTGACCAAGAGCCCTTTTGGGGCTACATTAGACCCATCGAATAGATGGAGTCGCGCAGATGCTTGACTTGGACCTAGAAGAGATCGTTAGAAGATCTGGACCGCTTCGTTCTGAAGGCGCAGTGGTTTATTTCTTGATCGATGCTGGCGAGACCGTGTATATCGGACAGTCCAAGAAAATACTTGGTCGGCTGTATGAGCATTCGATGCGTAAGAAATTCGACTCCTACTACATTCTCTCAGTGGCGGATGTAGGTGATCTGGACGATGTCGAGCGTTTTTACATTAACAAGTTTCGCCCGAAACACAACAGTATGTTCTTGCCGGTATCGCCAGATTTTTTAGCGAAAGCGGCCGGTGAAAAGAAGATCGCAGCGTAACTTTCGCAGTACCACGTAGGGTAGCGCAGCTGCGCAGCCCGCCACTCCGAAGAGGATGATTATGAAAACCACATTTCACAAGCGCTCGTCGCGCCTTCCCAGATATGCCCATTCGATACACCCCGCCGACCCCAGAAGACCTGAGGGATCTGCAAAGCCAGATGGGGTTCACCGGAAACCAGATGGCCGACCTGTTCGGACTTGCTGGCAGCAATCAATGGCGGAAATACGTGACGGGGAACAGCATGCGGCCGATGAGTCTGCCGATGCTATTTCTTGCCGGCGCCCTGCTGAATCGCACTGCAACCGTCGATCAGGTATTCGACTGGTGCCGTCAAGTCGGCGCGCATGTGGACCTTTCGGAGGATGCAGCAGAAGACTGAAGCATGACGCCACCCCTCCGAGAAGAAGACGCAGCGATCACGCGTCTTTCGCTTCCCTCTAATCTCGGAGAAAAACAATGCATACGCAAAATCGGGTGGTTCAGTCGTCCCGCGCACGTCGCGCGAATCGTCAACCTGTCGCCGTCACGCGGGCGAATCGCAAGGCCGGTTCCCGCTGGCGCGCGGCGGCAGTTCTCATGTCTCTCGGATGCGCCGCAGCTAGCGCGCATGCGGAATCGTTCTTTTCGATCGAGGCCGGCGTCGGTTTCGCGGACTACACCAAGACCGGGAACGGAATCTATTTCGACGAAGGCTTTTCCAACAAGACGCCGACCACGTTCCCCGCTTTCCGTGCCGGCGTGGTGCTGACGCCGATCGATGCGCGGCCGCGCTCGTGGGTGCCGGGCCTACGCATGCATCTTGACTATCTGTATTTCGGTCGGCTGTCATGGGACGCGCAGGCGCCGCAGGACGCCGGCGACTTCACCGCACGCGGTCTGGTCGGCGGCTACGATCCTGTATCGAAAACGTGCCTCGCCGACAACTGCGGCCAGATGAGCGAATTCCGATCGTCCGGACAGATCCAGGCGATCGCACTAACCGCGGAGCCCTATTGGGATATCGGCGGAGGCTGGACGCTCGGCGTCGAGGCCGGCCCGGCAATCTATCGCACGACCTGGACGACGAACGCTGTCGTCGAGACTGACGGCTGGAAGCTCGGGCCGCCGGGAACGGATCACGTGCTCACGACGTCGCCTGCGCTGCATGTCGGCGCGCTCGTCGGCGCATCCGTCAGCAAGGGGCACTTCAGCCTTCGATACAACTACATCTATGCGCCGATCCATTACGGATCAACGGACAATGAGTCGCCGGCAGGCGTGAAGGGGGCGCACATGATCAGCGCGAACTTTACGTGGTGAACGAAAAGCCAGATATGATTGACGCCTAAAATTCACCAGGCCTATATCTAACCCAACATGTGCGCAAAATTAACCGCCCAGCAGGATTTCGACAATCGACGCGAGAAGTTGCTGCGTGGGCTCAACATTAAGGACGGCATTGGGGTCGAGATCGGCGCCCTCTGCCGGCCGTTTGTACGCCGCGACAAGGGGCGAGTGATCTACGTCGACTATACGGATTCGGCGACTCTTCGCGAGAAGTACAGGAACGACCCGGGCGTCAATATTGATGAAATCGTCGAAGTGGATGCGATATGGGGCGAGAATACACTTCGGGATGCGGTTCACGGCCAGTACGTTGACTACGTGGTTGCCTCTCACGTCATCGAACACGTCCCGGACCTGATCACGTGGTTGCGTGAAATCAGCTCCATCCTGAAACCGCAGGGCGAAGTCCGCCTGATCGTACCAGACCGGAGGTTCACATTCGACTGCGCGCGGGAAGACACGCGCCTGACGGACATCATGCTGAGCTATCTTGTTCGAGCTCGCGTTCCGCAACCGCACTCATTGATTGACTACGTGATGAATGCGGTCAAAGTGAGCGGAACGGATATATGGACAGGTCAGGCAACGAGCAGGACCGCCGAGAAACATCACAACTGGCAGGATGCCTTGGCCGTCGCGCGCGATGTGATGGAAAACAAGACCTACCATGACACTCACTGCTGGACTTTTACGCCCAGCTCATTTGCCGAGCTCATGGGCAGGATCAGCATGACCGGCCTCGTTGACTTTGCATGCGAAGGCTTTCATGACACGGTCTACATGGGAACTGAATTTTTCGTATCGCTCCGCCGATCCAAGGAGCCCGAATATATTTCGGCAAGCTGGAACCGCATGGCGCGCGCAGCAGATTCCGCATCTCCGGGCGATTTCCTGTGGCGAGGTCGACGTTTCATTCGACAGGCGATAAAGAGGAGCGATGGCATATTTTCCGCATGGGGAAGCGGCCGTTCCCCGGGAAGGGCCCATCCCCTGGACGCAATCGAGCCGCTGCCGTTCCCTACCGACTTTGATCCAGTGGCCTATCTTGCCGCCAATCCAGATGTCAGGCTTGCTGAAGCTGACCCGGTCACTCACTTCAAGCACTTTGGATGGCGAGAAGGTAGGTCGATCGCCTGAAGTGGTCGTGGCTTACCAGGAGACAGCCTGTGCCGCCGCCACAGTCGTCGCAGCCCGGACGCTCACTTTGAGCGCTTGCAATTTCTGGAACGCGACATTGCCCTGCGCCAGCATGACCGCATACAGACCCTTCAGATCAGCCAGCGCGAATGGAACCTGTGTGTTATCACTCGATACCCAGTAGAAGCCACTGGGCGTCGCTCCGGCCAGGCTGTAACCGGTCGTGGCAATCAGCAGAACGTTCTGGCTATCAGTGTCGGCCTGGAAGGTTTTTGTGACGCCGCCTGCCGTGGTGAAGGAAACGGGCTGCTGGATCGCCGCCTGATAGGCGCCCGTGAGCGCGGCCAGTTGAGCATTGATCGCGCCCTGCAGGGTCGAGGCGGGATTGACGTACGCCTGATAACGCGCATCTCTCTCGTCTATCTGCGCCTGATTCGGGAAGGCTGCCGTGTTCTGCGCGCACGCGAAAACAGCAATGATCTCGGTTTCGCTCGCGTCAGCGAACTGGACAAATACGGTGGTCATCGGGGTCCTTAGATTGAGTAAGCCGTGATCCGGATCGCGTACGTGCTCGTGCCGCTCGTGGTCGACGTGCCGTAGTAGATTGTCGAGGGGACGGAGACCATCAGATCATTGAACGGGCTATTGAGCGTGGTCCCGGTCGTTTCGTACACATCGATCGACTGCTGGCCGCAACTTTGCGCGTTGGCATACACCGAGATGGCAGGTGCCGTGCTGGATGATCCATTGGTGACTTCCAGAATGCCGCTGCAGGCCACAGCGTTGGGCGGGATCGCAGAGGAAACGGTGAGCGGAGTCGTCGTCACGGTGCTCGTCGTGCTGAGCACCTGTACTGAGCTGCGAGCGATTTTCCGATCCCGCTGGGTGCCGACCACAAACTGGGAACTGGACGTCGGCCAGACACTTACGAGCGCCGATGCCGTGTAGCCGCCCGGCATGTTGGCGCCGCCGTACACGTTCGGCGCGGCGGCCGACGTTGCGTTCGTCGCAAGCAAGGCGCTCGCACCCGTCGCCGGGTTATAGATCGCGTAGAGCGCGACATAGCCCGATGCCGGCGCCGCGCCAGTGTCCATGCCGCCTGCGCCGGTGGTGGCGAGGTTGATGGTCTTGCTGAAGCTGGAGAGCGTGTATTTCAGGCCGCCGAGAGCGGAGCCGATGACGATCTCATCGGCCGTCAGCGTGGCGGTAGCGGACGCTGCCGTGACGCTCATAAACACATTGCGCGCAGCGCCAATCGTGGCCTCCGATTGGGCGCTGATGGCCGCCGTCAGATTTGCCAACAGCGTCGCCGTCGTGCCGTCATCGATCGCCGGCTGACCGGTCGAGTTGACGATGAATTGTGCAAGCACCGCCGACATGATCGAGCTCTGGCGCCAGACCTTGTTCAGTTGCGCCGAACTGGCGACGCCCGACTGGAAGCCGGTGCCGAGCGCGCCGAGCGCGACGTACGCAGACTGCGAGAGCACATTGGCGCCGCTGGCGGTGGCGAACGGCAGGAAGTCGTTTTCTATGACCATTCAGAGACCCGAAAATAAAAAGCCCGCACGAGGCGGGCGAGTGTAATGGAGGGCGAAGCGCGCTATCGTCGATCAGCCAAGCGTGGAGACGCCCAAGGCGAAGGTGTAGTCGAGCAGGTTCTGTTGCGTGGCGCCCGACACGCCCCACGACCCGACGTCTAACCCCGACACATACTGGTTTTCGACGTCGAAGCCGAACAGCGCGGTGTTGTTGACGGACGGAAAGACATAGGTGGCCAGAACGCCTTCCGGCCTGAGCGGAAGATAGCCTCCAGAGATCAGCGAGATCAGCACGGCGCTCGGGATCGCCCCCGACACGCCAACCGTCACCGTCATGTTCTGGTTGTCCTGCAGGAAGACGTAGCTTCCTGAGCCGCCAAACAGGTTGGCATAGGCTGCTGCCGCCGAAGGGATCGTGCCGTCCCAACTATTGGCGGCGATCTTCGCGCGGATCAGCGTGCGGAATGTGGCGTCGTCGAGTGATGTGAGGCCGGTCGAAGGATCGAACGGCCCCTGCCAGCTACCCTGATCGAAGCCCAGACTTGCGACGTCGAGCGAGAAGTAGACCGTCAGCGGCGTGTCGATCTGCCGTGTGATGCCGACCCATAAACCCACCGCGTCGAGTTGCACGCCGACCGCCGCATCAAGGTCGAACGCAGCCGGAATTGACTGCGCGACATTGATCTGGTCGACGAAGCATTGCGAAACGGCGGAGACCATCGCCATGAACTTCGGCGCGTCCTGGTGTTCGGACGTTACGAGCGAGGTGTAGTCCGAGACATTGCTCATTTAGGTCGGCGTGATCGTCACGCTAGAAGAGGTTGCCTGTCCGGCGTGATTGAAGGCGAGGGGCACATCAGGCGAGCCTGCGCCGCCCGGACCGCTGAGCGCCAGGGAGATGATGCGGAACGTGTTGCTGCCCGCCACCGACTTGGCCGCGGTTAGTGCCGAATCCCACTCGACCATGCCGCTCGGTGCGCCGCCAATCGGCACTGAGTTGATGTAGGCTGCCACCGCCGCCTGAATCGCTGCGCCGATGGCCGTCGTGTAACCTGCTAGCGCTTTGAGCGTGATCGAGCAGGTGATCGCGTCGTAAGTCGGGCGGTAGAAGTTGATGTTGTGCGCAATGCCATACGCATCGGTCACGGCGATCGTGGTCGTGCCATACGTACCAGTACCGGGCGTCTTCTTGGCGGCGATCGCCTGCGCAATGGCCGTCGAATCACCGCCCTCGACCACGAGGTAGATCTTGTTGCCCGGGATGCCGTTCGCATCCGCCGAGCTCGTGTCGTTCTCGAAAGGCGTGACGCGCGTGACGCCGGAAACGGCCCAGACCGCGCCGACCGTGCCTTCGAATACGGTACGCGACGGGAGGGCAGTCGACGTCGTCTGTCGCTGGCGAAGACCGGAATCAGTTTCGACTGCCGCGCCCGGCGATGCATCAGCCACGGTGGCGGCCGTTTGCCAGCCGAGGGTCGGCGTGGTGATCTGAAGCGTGGTGCCGCTGGCGAGAGCGATTGCACCGGGCGTCTGGCATGTGGCCGTCACGTCGATGACGCCTGCGGCCGGGATAACGACTGAGGCCGGGAGCGACCATGCATTCTGGTTGGCGTCAGTGATGACGCCATTGGTGATCGTAGCGCCCGCCTGTCCGCCGATCGCCATGTCGACCGTTGACGCCGACGAGACATTTCGCGCGATGCCGTTGATCTTGACGACGCTCGAGAGGTTCGCGCCCTGAGCAGTCGCCGGCGAGTAAGCGTTGTAGGTCTGAACTGCGGCCTGATTCGAATCGCTGATGGCCTGCGCGATGATCGCGAGGAACTGGCCGTCCTGCGAGTCTGCTTCTACATAGACGTCACTGCCGAAGATGCTGGCATACGAGGCCTGGAGCGAAGCGTAGACGTCCGAATACGCGGGAATCGAAATCCCGGCGCTCGAAATCGTCGGGCCAAGTGTCGCGAGCGGGTAGGTCGTTGCCATCAGAATGTCTGAGTAATGGTGGTCTGGCCGTACTGCGTATCGACGGTTGCGGCGACAGTGAACTGACGCGTAGCGGGATCGAGGTAGCTCGCGTAATCCGCGATGCCGGTCACGCCCTGCGTGTCGAGAATCGCCGTCTGAACGGCCATGTCACGAGTTGATTCGGTGCCCGCGCCGAGGATGTCGGTGTTGTACGGAGTTCCCGCCGTCTGGTCGAGGAACCATTCGCCGGCAATCAGGCCGAGTCGCGTCTGGATCGCCTGCGCAACCGCGGCGGGACTGTCCACCAGAAACACCGCGTTGCCGCCCAACTGATAGTCGCCGTCGGCGTCGAGTTGCCGGTATCTCATGCTTATCCTGTCGGGGCGCCGGTGTTGCTGCTACCGCTTTGAACGCCCGTATGAGTGTGATGCTGAAGGTCGATGCCACCGGCCGTGACGTTGCCAGTGGTAGTGATCGAGCCGCTGAAGGTGGACGCATTGGTTGCGCCCTGCTGGTTCTCGACGGCGATCACGCCTGTCACGGTCAACGTCGGCGCGGTGATAGTCATCCCGCCGGGCGCCACGACATTGACGACCTTGCCGGCCGGATTCAGCTCGACATAGGTCGATCCGTCGTTGCTTCTGAGTTGCGCGGTCGTCGTGCTGACGTTGCTGATCTTCGTCGCCTGCGAGAACGGGCCAGGCAGACAGAAGCCGTCCGACAGGTCGTGCATGCGCAGTTCAGACTGCACCTGAACGCCGCCCGCCGACCACCACGCATCGATACAGCGCGAGGCGAACACGATCAGGCACTCATCGCCTTGCGTTACCGGGAATGTCAGTGTGCAGCCGCCGCCGCGGGGAAACACAACCGGGCAATCGAGCAGCAGCGGCAGCGAAACCCATTGCGTCGAGCCGTCCGGCGCGCGCACCTGAGCCTTGATGGCAGGCTGCGCGATGCAGGTCATGGCGCCGGGATTGAAACTCTGTATGATCGCGGGCAGCGCCGTCCAGACCTGCGCCTGATGTCCGTCAAGAGCCAGACGAAGCGCTTCCTGCGAATCATTAACGCGTTCTAACTGGAGCATGAGGTATCAGATGAAAACAATCGCTTGTGTAGCGGCGCTTTCGATATGCATTGCGCCTGCATTCGGACAGAACCCGGTATTCACTATGCCGGGGCAAGAGCCAACGGCTCAATCAGCGCCATCGAAGAAAATTCCCGCCGCGAAGGGCATCAGCCCCGTAGATGATGGCGCGATCGTCTGCCCGTCATTGGATGAGGTGAACTGGTTATTCAGGGAGATCGGACGCGCCAGGGTTGCTCGAAGCTATATGCCAGAGCAGGCACGTCAACTGACGAAGTTAAAGGATGGGTACGATCCGTGGGCCGAACCGAAGCCATCCGACTATCGATGCCAGTTTGTGCCGGCAGGAACTCCCATGAATGTGAAATGGCAGGGCGGGATGCCTATCGTGTACGGAAAAATGAGTGATGGCCGACCGTTTGCCGGTGTCACCAATCCTCAAATGGTCGATTACTAGCCAGCCACTGCGACTGACTGATTCTGGTCGCTCGCCGACACATCGACCGCGAGGCAGATCATGTCCACGTACCACTCAGGCCCGCGCGAATCCCCGGAAAATTCTGCCTGCATGACGCGGTAAAAGCCGGCCGCTGTCACGACGGTGGCGATCGCCGGCTGGTATGTCAGCCCCTGTTGCTGCGTTGTGATCTGGTTGATGTCCGACTTCGCGATCTGCACGAGGCAGCCGATGCGGATCAGTGGATTGAGCAGGGCGCGGACCTTGACGCCTCCGTCCGTTGCCTCAGGAACGCCGATCAGTCCCGTCATTGAAGACAGCACAACGGCCTCGCCCGGGCGGTAACCGGTGATAGGGACCAGCACAAACTCGCCGTTCTGGATCGACCACCGGAAACCGTATTTTTCAGCCCAGTCCCGGCTGTAGTCGCGAGACATGCCGAACAGCACCTTGCCGCGCGACAGGGCATTAGCCGTGCCCGCTGGGGCCCCTGCGATCAGCCCACTTGCATCGCTCGCGAACTTGACTGGCGGTGTTCCGTTTGAGGATGCTGCGCCCGTGATCGCACCGATGACCTGCTGCGGCGTCTGGCCTGCTGCGAGAGACAGATTGACGACTGCATTATTGATCCACAGGTCTCCATCTGCCGCCCATATGTCCAGGTACGAATCGACGTTGCGCTCGCGTCCGGTGGCCGTCTGCTTGATCGTGCCGCTAAAGATGATCCCGAAGTTTCCAGTCTCATACCCGGCCTGGAGCGTGATCGTGCCGAATTCAGTGCTGGTGTTTGTCCCGATCTTCGAGACGGTCTGCGGCGACAGATTGTAGACGCGCACATATAGCGTGTTGGGCGTCTGCGCGTCCGAGTTCGTCGTCTTGAACGTGAAGCGGAACTGCGACAGGTCGAGCCCTTGCGTGCCCGTCGATACGATCAGGCTCGCGGCACGACCGAACTGGTAATTGGTCGGGATCGATGCGGTCGTCATGCCGTGATCGCGTAAAGGTGCGACGTGGTGCCCAGCGTGTCATACGTGGGCACCGTATCGGGCGAGCTGTCCGTCTGCGCAACGAGCGCGAACTCGAACCCCAGATAGTCGAACTGCTCGAGCAGATTGCAGCCCGTCACCATCGGAATTCCTGTCACGATCGCGTTGCCGCTCGCATCCGAAATGTCGATCGTCCACGCTGCGTTCTGCGCATTCCACTGAACGTTAAAGCCGTAGGTCGTTCCGCCGAGTGCAATGGTGAACGTCTGCGGCTGGGCTGACAGCGGAATTTCGTAGTACGTCGTCATGGCAGGCTGAATTTCGAGGGAAGGCTCGGCAGTGACGGCACATTGATGTTTGGCGTGGGAAGCGGAAACTTCACGCCGTAGTTCGTCGATGCGGCGTTCTTCTCGGGGCTGGTCATGTTCGACGAATCCGGCACCGTCACAGTCTGGGTCTGCGCCATCAGGATCTGCCGGAACGTGACCCTGACGATGAGGTTGTGAGCCGACTTCGCATCAGTCGACGTGGCGAGCGACTTGATCAGCATGTTCTTGTAGACATGCTTGCCGGTGTACAGGTCGTACAGGCGCCGGTCGTTATAGGCCTTGAGCAGCACCCCGTAGCCGATCGCCGAAACTGCGGGACCAGGGCTGATCGCCGCAGACAGGCCGCCGACCAGCTCCGCCGCACCGATGACCTTCTGCAGCAGAGGGCTGGCATTGGCCGCCACCCCCAGCACCTGATTAAGCGGCCCGGTCGAATCGCTTGAGCTGTCCGACCATGCAATCGTCACGACGACCTCAGACGGCCGCGCGAAAGCGTGGTCCGAGATCGTTGATCCCTGCTCGACGGGGTGGTCGGTAATCTCCATCTCGTCGGAGTGGACTTCCTCGATCGTCACCTGAGAGTAGAACTGCGAGAGCGGCAGGCTGTCCGACGACCTGAATCCCCGCGTCGGCTTGATGGCGAGCGACTGGATGCCGATCTGCGCAATCGATGCGATCGTCCCAAGAATGCTCATCTGACTGCCCCGTAGAAGTTGCGCACAAAGTCGCCGTTCACGCGCGTCTGCTCAGAACCAATGGCGCGGGCAGTGGCTTGCGGGTCGGCTGCGCCGTCGATGCGGAACTCGTTGTGCTGCTGGATGCTGACGTTAGACGGCGACGCAGCAGCGCCGCCAAGCCGCGCGCTTTGCGACTGGTCCATTAGCGATCGGACATTACCATAGGCCCGCCCGTTCTCGTGCTGGAAGATCGCCTGCGCTACGCCACCCAACTGGTCGCCGCTCAGTTGCGCATCAGCCGAGATGCCGAGCTTTTTGGCGACGGCGTCGATATAGGCCGCAGTGTTGTTTTCACCGGCCGGCGCCCAGCGGGAGATGATCTTGCGGACCGTGTCATAGCCCTTCGATACGTAGCCCTTCAGCAGTTCGATGGCCGCCTTGATGCCGTCTTCCATTGACTGGAAAACCGCGAAACCCTTGTCGTCGCCCACAGTCGCGCCCATCTGCTGCGCAAACTTGCCGAACCGGATGTTGCCCGGGTTGTTGTTGCGGATGCCGCGGGGCGCATTCAAAGGCGACGATCCAGCCGGCGCCTCAGATGCTGGGCTCGCATCCGGAACCTTGCCGCCGCGATTGGCCGGCCCGTTAAAATCAAACGTCGACGGATCGATTGCCCCTGCTGCGGCCTGGCGCTGCCTCAGGTAGTCGTCCTCGCCCGTGTTCAGGTCTTCGCTGTGGAACATCAGCGCGATCGGACCGAGCACTTTCAGCAGGCCACCGATCGCCCCGCCGGCGGCGACCGCACCGAGCTGCGTGACAGCCGATGCCAGATTGAGAATGCCCGTTACCAACGGCAGCAACTGGATGGCTGCGAGCCCGATCAGGATGCCTTTCAGGCCACCGAGCGCGTGATAGACGGACACGATGTCATCGCCAACTTTCTTCCAGTTGACACTCTGAATCCAGTCCGCGAGGCTCTGTACCGCATCGGCGATGCCCTGCGCGACTTCGCCGGCGTGGTTTTCGGCAAAGCGCTCGAACTCGTTGACGAGCGGCGTGAGGACGGGCGCGAGCTTCGACTCGATGACGATCCACACGTCGTTAAACGTGTCCCTGACCGCCCGGATCGAGTTGTTGAAGTCCTTGCCAGCTTCGGCCGCCTGGTCGGGGTCAATCCCGAACGCAGCGAGTTTCGACGCGTATTTCTTCTTTTCGTCTTCCAGTTTGGGAAGACCGTTTTCCAGCATCAGCAGCGTGTCCGGATCGATGCCGAACAACTGAGCATAGGCTGCAGCCACGTACGGCTGCTGACCCTTCATCTTCTCGATGAAGCTGGTGAAGCGCTCCGAGGGATCGCCGCCGGCGACGCCCAATGAGTCAAGCAGACTTCCGGAGCCCGGATTCAGACGCAGTGTGCGCGCGAACCCCTCGAGTGCGCCTTGCGCCTGGTCTGCCGTGAGCCCGATCTGGCCTGCGGCATACCGCAGAGCCATGATGTTGCCGACCGTGGCACCCGTCCGCTGTGACGCGTAGTAAAGGTTCTCCATCTGACTGGAGATGATCTTTACGCCGGCGACTACGCCGATTGCCGCCGCGGTCACTTCAGCACCGATCTTCATCACCGACTTGGTGACGGACTCGACCGAATTTTCAAACTTCTTGAGCGATACGGCATCCACGGAAAACCCGAGGGACACCAGAAACTCGCGAAGCACGTTATCGCTCATCGGTTGCGCTCCGCTTGCTGTTTGATAATTTCTTCGTTGGCTGCCCGTACATCGAGCGCGTCATTCAGAAGTGCCAGGTCTTCCAGGCCTAGCGTTCCGTCGATCAGGGATTCGTATTTGACCAGCCCCTCCATCACTGGACGAAGGAGCCAGTCTTCCCCGTCAGGCAGCGACAGCAGCGAGACGTTAGCCGTCTGGCTACTGGTTATGCCGCTGCCGCGCCGGGAAAAAAACCGCTCAGGTTTTCCTGGATGACCTTCACCGCGAGTTGGATCATCTGCCCCATGTCGATGTCCTCGAACATGAGTCCGCCGCTCCGGGCAATCACCGGCGCCCCCTGGCCGTTCGGCTGCAGGCGCTGGCAGACACCGAGGCACACGTCGAGCACATAGTCGACGTCGTCGTCCGACATGCCCGAAAGTGCTTCCGTGAGCGGGCCGATGAATGCACCGAATCCCGCGCCCCTGTCCGCACCCAGTGCGCCGCTCATGCCGGCGAGGAGCGGTGCGAGGCGACGCGCGACGTGGAACTGCTTGCGCGCGTCGATGCGGCCGATGCGGTACTTGTGACCGCCGATTTCCACGATGTCGCTCATTTAGACCGCCGCGAGTGCCGCGTCCATGACGCCGACGTCAAACACCCATTCGACGGTGCCGGCTTCCATGGCGTAGGTGTTGTTCGGGAACTTGCTGAACGCGACCTGCTGGCAGGAGTACTGTTCGCCGCGGACGATATCCGAACCGGACAGGACGTTTTGCCCCCAGTTCGCCGAGCTCGTGCGCTGGAAGTTGTACATCGCCGAGAGCTTGCCGTTGGTGAGCGACGTCTTGAGAAGCCGCACGGTCGCCTTGCCGCCCTTGCCGGGGTTCAGGCTGTGCATCGCCTCACCGCCTGCGCCGATGACCATGGTGTTAGCGTTCTCGATGAATTCGAAGGTGACGCCTTCCTTGGCATCGCCGGCGCCGTTACCCAGCGTGATCGAGCCGCCAGGGCCAGTCAGCGTGAGCGCAAAATTTTGAAAGCTGTAAGTGCTCATATGTTATCCCGCTTATTGGTTGACGGTCACTGCAAACACGACGTCATGCACCGCGCCGGCAAGCTTGACTGCGATCTGGAACGGAACGGAGACGCGTGCTGCCCGATTCGCCTGGCTCTGCGAGGCGACCGGCGGCTGGTAGACGTAATAGCCCTTGGCCATGAAATCACCCTGATTCAGCGTGCCGAAGCCGCCGCTGTTCCAGGTGCCCGGCGCAAACAGGCCATTCTTGACGTACTGCTGGCAGATACCCTCGATCGTCGTCGCGAGGATGTGCATGCCCGGGTCGGTCTGCGGGATCTTCGTCGTGCTCGTATAGAGCGCGTTGAAGAGTGCGGTCTGGGTGTCGATGGCGAAAGCATCCATGCCCACGATCGTGTCGATGAACTGACCCGATGCAACCTTCGCCGGTTCGATGATCGTCGTGCCGTTGTTGTAGGCGGCGAAGACGTTGCAGTTCTTGCCCTCGAGCGCTGCCATCTGCGTGGCGTTCAGCGTTTCAGCCGCCACGCCAGGCTCCTGCTTGAACATCAGCGTGATCACCGTGTTGTTGCCGGTGTAGAGCACCGTCAACTGGCGACCAAGGAGCGAGTTCACCGCATAGGCGTTATTGCTCGAGTACTGGTAGCAGGTCTTGTTGAAGCCCGCTGCCTGAAGCTGCGCAGCGATGTCGGTCGTCGAGGTCGACGTCAGAACGCCTGCCTCCTGGGTCGTGACGCCGTAGAAGTGCTTGTTGGTCGACGACTCGATGAAGGCGGCGACGGCGAGGTGATCCGGGTCGGCCGCACCACACACCGTCAGGCCATACCATTGCTGGCCGAACTGGTTGTCAAAGAGCGTCACCGCCGAGACGGCCGATTCTGCATTGATGCCCTGTGCGGCATAGGCGCCCGACGATGCCGCAGTCATGCCGAGAAGCGCGGAGATATCCGTACCGCTGCCGCCCGAGAGCGTCGCACCCGAAACCGTGCCCACGGAGGCGACCAGCGTGAAGGCGTTGCCGCCCGTGCCCGGCGTCTTGTAGACGATCTGGAGCGCGGTGCCAGCCTGGTTGACGGAGTAGGTCGCCTTCGACAGGTTGACGTCCGCCGACTGGTTCAGGAACGTCACGGCGTTCGCGAGGGTTGCCGCGAGAGTCGCGCCGATCAGGATCTGGTTGCCTGTCGTGAGCGCCGAAACGAACGTGACGACGGTGCCGCCGATTGTCACAGTTGCGGCAGCACTCGGGTTGACCGCATACGTGACCGAGCCAAACGCAGTCGGCGCCGATGCGAAACTGAGCGTCGACGTCGCGCCCGTCGTGCCGTCCGTGATCTGGAATTGGGCGAAGCTCGAATTCCAGACGCAGGTCGAGCCTGCGACAGCCGCAGCGAGGGCCGTCTGGATCAGCGCGGCGATACCGTTCAGATTCGTCGAAGACCCGAAGCTGGCCGGCGAGATCGTGTACGGCGTGCCGTTGATCGTGATCGAGAAGGCGGGGGACGTGACCGCGGTCCATGCGGACATCGCCTGCGCGGTGGTCGACAGCGTCGCGCCGAACAGTTGCGCTGCCGTCGCCGTCTGCGCCCAGCGGCCGATCAGCACGTTGGCCGGTTGCGGCGACTGGCCGAACCACGCCACTGCGGCGAGATATTCAGGCGCCGACGTGCCGAAATCACCGGCGACGGCCGACGAACTGGTGTACTGGCGCATGCGTGATGCAACGTCGATCACGTTCGACGAGCCAAGGATCAGCGCGGTGTTGAGGTTCTGAGCCTGCGCCGCATTCGGAGCGAGGTTGATCGTCCCCTGAATGAGCCGGCTGATAGGAAGTTGACTCGTCGTCATGTGTGGGAGGCCCCAAAAGAAAAAGCCCGCTCAGTGGCGGGCTCGAAGAATCGTTGCGAGGGTGTTACTGGTGGACGCTAATCGGTTCGGTCTGCGTTTCGCTGCTGGCTGTTGCATGCGCCGACAGAACAGTAAGAATCTGGTACGTGCGAACGATGCGCCGGCGGATTCGAAGGTTCAGGTCGAACCGGCGAATCCATTGCTGGTTGACCAGCTCCGGCGCCGTCACGATCGAGCCGACTTCCACAAGCCCCATCTCGTATGGGTCAAGCGTGGCGTTGTTCTGTGCGACGTACATGCCGTCGCGCGTCTGCGCTGCGTAGTTCAGCGCTGCAGGCCCGTAGAAGCTGCACAGCACCGTGAGGATTTCATGCCGGATCACCGTGTCGGTGCCACTGCCTGCGGGGTTGTGCTGCTCATAGGCGTTGGCGTCGTGCTCGATGCCCGTGATGCCGACCGCACACCAGTTCGTCGACGGATCGGGCTGCTTCGGCACGGTTGCCTGCCAGCGCGGGCGAACCATACTGCCAGGCAGTCCCGTCAGGCCGACGACGAGTTGCTGGAAGATCGAATCGAGGTTGGCGTCCTCAGGCGGCGATGTGCCGACTGGCTGCAGATACCCTGCAACGGTTGAATCATTGGCCATTAGAGCCACCTGAGAGCGGGACGAGATCGCAGGTCGCCATCACAAAGCCACGACCGTACTTGCTCCAGTTCCCCACGGCAGAGACCGTGTAATCGTCGCCGTCCCACGTCACGATGTCAGCCGACAGACCATCCTTGCCAGCCGTGAGGCGGAACTTCGTGTGGACGGTGATGGACGCCATGATGCGCTCGCCGTCAGCGCGCCGCTCAAGCAGGTCGCCGGTGTCGTTGGTAACGACGCCGTAGAAGGGCGTGGACGTTGGTGTATTGACCGCGAGTCCATCGTCTCCAACCGTCTGTGACATGCGGTTGCAGTAGAGGGTCATGTCGATGAAGTCTGGATCAAGCAGGACATCAGACACATCAAGTTGCGGCATGGCTATCTTTTCCTGACGACATACGTAATGCTCTGTCTGTATTGGCCGGTGTCGATGAGTGGCTTAGCGTTCGCGTTGTCCGGTTGGTTGCCGGCCGCACGGCTAGCGAGTTCCTTCGCGGCGCCTTTCCGACCGCAGCGCGCGCGGGCGCGCAGTGTTGATTCGGCGAGGGGCGCAAACGGACCGTCGGTGATCTTCGCGCGTACGCCGCGCTGACCAATCAGGCCCGCAGCGTTCAATTGCGCGTTTGCGCCGGACTGGGAGCCTGAAAGGGCCGCACGCGCACCTTTCCCAAGGCGTTCGGCGACTTCGGCCTGCACATCCTGAATTCCCGGCACGAGATGTGGCCGCGCCGGGATATTGTTGGCGGGCGAACCGGTCTCCATGATGTAGCCGATCGCCGCGTTGCTGATCGGCTGATCGTCGGTGCGTTCGGCTTTTGAGTCCGGTACGCCGACGAGCACATCCTTACCTGCGAGTTCGGCCACGGCGCGGATGATATCCGCGACCTTGTCCTTCGTGATGGTGACGCCCATGACTCACACCTGAAGACCACCTGCACCCATGCTAAGGGCGAGCGTGTAGAAGCGGACGCCGTAGGTGGTGAGATTCCAGAAGCCGGCGTCGGTAAGCGTTGCAGCGCCACTGTCATAACCGACAGACACCTTGTCGACCGACTTCGACATCGTCGGCCCCTTGATCTCGCCAGGCGTGCCGCCTGCATCAGATGCGTCTTGATCTCGCTTGCTAAGCACCAGATGATGCGCAGTGACGAGTTCGATGCCGATGTCCGTCAGTTCCATCCAGCGCCGCGCGTTCACGAGCGATGTCGCGACCGTCATCCAAAGCGTGACGCTGGAATCGGGATAGACAGTCGTGTCGCTGAATTCAGGAAAGTCGGAGCGGAACTGGGCTGTGTTTGTCATGGTGAGAAGAGGGTAGATGCCCGGTGATGGGCATCATACCCCGGTCACGATCAGGCTTTCCTGCCGGTCTGCTTCGACTGGCCGGCGTTGGACTTGTCAGCCGACGCTTCCGCCGCGGCACGTTGTGCTGCCTCGAAGGCTTCGATCTTTGCCGCGAGATCACTCTCGCGAGCAATCAGTGCCTCGTCGCGTGCGTCGAGTTCCTTGGCGCGCGTATCTAGCGCAGCGGTACCGGCTTCGAGTTCGGCTGCGATCTCCTTGAGCTTAGCCTCCAGTCCTGTGAGGCTGCGCTCTTTCTCGACCAGATCGGCTTCGAGCTCGCCCAACGCGTCCGAGTCCTCCGGAGCGGGTGCGCCGGCCGTCTCTGGCGCCTTGGCATGCAGCTTCACATACCAGTGATCGGCGAGTTTATCGTCGAACTCGTGGGCGCCGGGCGCGTAGTCGGTCGACGTGCCGTCGTCATGCCGAAGCGTGAACTTCGTATGAACCTGAAGTTTCGCCATGTCAGATCCCGTCGCGATAGCCAGCGGTGACGCCATAGCGCCATTCGATCTGACCCAGCCGTGACCAGTAGGTCGTGATCTGGAACAGCGAACGGTACTCCAGCGGTGTGCGCTGCAAGTCCGTCATCGGGTACTGGACGTACTTCTTGTCGTCGTTGTACGCGACCATACGGTCCACCGTGCCGAGTTGGCCTTGCGTGCCGCCCGTACCTGCGCCGATCAGCCACTTGAGTGGGAGAATTTCCAGTTTCGTGCCCGACTTGGTACAGATGTTGTTCTCGAGCAGATACGTCAGGATCGAGTAGTTCGCAGCAGTGTTGACCATCGTCGACGCCAGATAGCCATACTGCTCCGGAGGCAGCAGCAAGCGATTCGGCATGGTGGCCCAGCCAGCGTTCTGCCAAGTCGTCGTCAGCAGCTCGTTGACGTCCTTCAGGATCTCGGGGGGCGTCTTGGTAGCCCATTGGGGCGTGCCGGCCGCGCCGTTCGCCACGTTCGAAACGCTACCGACAGCCGACGTCGAGTTGACCAGGCCGTTGAAGCCGAGTTGCGGATCGCCGAAGTAGACGATCTGGTCGATGTCCATGTTGCGCTTCATGTTCATCGCCTCGACCTTCTGCGAGTCGATGGGCATGCCGAGCTTCTGCGACTTGACCAGTTCGGGCACCGTGTACTTGACCTCGGAACCCCACAGGCGCATCGGTTGCGGCGTTTTGCCGATATCGACCGACGGGCCAGCGATCGCGTTACCTTCGTTCGAGATCCAGTTCAGGCCGTTCGGGTTGATGCCGCCGCTCATGCCGAACGCGGAGTTCGTGAACGAGGCAACTTCGTCCGCCGGCGAGACGTCGGTGCGAATGAAGACGTCGCGCGACCACGTGTACTCGACAAGCGGCTCGTTCAGTGTCTGGTCCAGACGTTCGAGCTGACCCACGAGGAACGCGCCGGTCGAGTCGACGGTCGCGCGATCGTAAGTGTATTGCTCGTCGCGGGTGCGCGCGCGGATCAGGCGACGCGTCGCATCAGCGACAGCCGGCGACGCAGCAGCCATGGCATGCGCTGCTGCCATCGCCAGCGCGCCCCGGCGCAGGTATTTCTGTTCGGACATATCCATGGAATTGGGCTCCAGAAAAGCGAAACCCCGCCGAAGCGGGGTCAGTGTCATGCGCCAACCGGCGCCGGGGATCAGATGTTGAACGCGATTTCGGTGATGCTGTTCGTGTCAGCCGGGCCCGTGAAGTACGCGTTGGTCAGCAACACCGTGTTGGTGGTGTCCGACGCTGCTTCAAAGCCGCCGATCGGCTTGCCGCCGCTCGCGTTGGCGACGCGGACATACACCGCACCGTTCTTCGCTGCCGCAGTCGTGCCGTTCAACTGCACGTTGATGTAGCCGCGCTTCAGGATGTCCTGCACACCCGAGGTCGGCGGCGTCGACGTGCCGAGCGGATCGGTGCCGTTGCCTTGAATCGGGTATGCGCGGATGTTGATGCCGTAGACAAGCGCGGCCGTGTCGGCCGAGTTGTTAATCGGTTGGATCTTGCCGTTGACCAGCTTGACGGCGACACCGAAAGCTGCCGGTGGCGCCGACGGGTCGATGAGTTGCGTTTCGATGGTGGCGACTTCGGCGCGCTGAAGATCACCGGCAAAGCCTGCCGGCATGCGATACGTATAGGCTTGATAGCTCATGTCGGCTCCTTACTTCCGGTTTTTCCAGAATTCCTTGTTGCGCTCGTTGATGTCCTTCTTCGGCTCCTGCCGCGAGTCGTGCGTCTTCGTAGCAGCGCTGACCGCAGCGCGCTTGGCCTTGACAGCCGCGACCGACGCGTTGAAGAAGGGTGCAACTGCGTCGCAGGTCATTTTCGAGACGTCGGCCGCGCCGAGCACTGCTTCGATGGTGTCTGCATCGTCGCTTTCGAGTGCCTTGCGCAGTGCGCGACGCCGCAGCACACACAGCGCGTCGACCGTCTTCTTGCGGACGGCCTTTGCGTCGAACGTCGGTAAGGTGATACCCGGCGCGATGATCTCGGCTTGCGAAAGCGTTTCTTGAAACTGTGCGGCCAGCCCGGCGCTGTCGCCAGTCATTACGGGCTTGTTTGCCGGATCGCCATCGGGGTCGGCGTCGAGCGTCGGATCGCCCTCGCCATCGGGATCCATATCCGGGTCGTCGTCGCCCGTGGGCGTGGCACCACCGGCCTCCAGTTTCGAGACGCGGTCGCCCAGTGCTTTCAGGTCGGCGGCCACGCCTTGTACCGCAGTCAGAACCTGCTTCATCGGGGCGTCGGCACCTGCGGCCGGGTCTTCATCACCCGTCGGTGCGGCACCCGCCGTTGCGCCCGCGCTGGGCATGTGGATATGAATCGCCGGCTGGCCGGAGCCTTCACCGCCTTCATCACCTGTCATTTCGTTCGCGACCTGTTCGAATGCGTCCGCATCGCGCGTCATGAACGCCTTGCGCATACGCTCGAGCAGGGTCGACGTTTGCTTCTTCGCTGCCATGCTTGGTTCTCCTTTCGGGAGTAGGGTTGGAGAGCTATCCCCGATGGAGCACACCGGGCCACAGCGGGCGTTCTTCACGAGCGCGACGTGGTTGCCCACTATCGCGGCTTGCCGCGCCCGCCCAGGCGCGATCTGTTCGTAATCGGCGTCGTAGCCGTTGCTTACCTGGTCGAGCGCGTCGAAACTCTCGCTCTGCACGCGTCGGATCGCTTCTGCGTCCGTGATCAGTAGATCGGCGAGCATCAGTTCGCTCTGGTCGCGTTCGCCGCGGCGCACGTTGCGCACATGGCCGACCGAGACGGCTTTCCAGTTCGCCGGTGTGACGAAGTCAGGCGGATGGTCGATCGTGACCGGCTTGCCCTCGAAGCTCGCAAGCGTTTCTGGACTGAACAGCACGTCCGCATCCCGGTCGGCGACGATCACGCCGTCTTTCGCTTCCAGTTCGGGAAGCTCGAAATAGGCGTAGTCCTGCGAACCCGTGCGTGCGATCGGCACGTCCTCGCACAGCAGGAAACCTTCTGGCGTCAGTGAGCGCTTCGGGCCGATTCGTTCATTCGTGAAAAAGCCGGACGCGGTAATCGCGTCTTTCGTCGGCGTCGGCTTGCGCGGGTGCGCGCCGCACGTGCAGGCGTGGTCGATGGTTGGATAGCGTCGATGCATGATCAGTCGGGCAGAACCGGCTCAGCGTAACAGCGGCAATTCGGTACGCAGCCAGCATGGCCGGTCAACTTGTCCAGGATGGGCGGCTTGTTCCACGGCACGTACTTGCCGTTCATCGCCTTGTGAGACGGCCGCACGTCGCCGTCTCCGGCTGTGCGCCAGATGTATCCTTCTGAGCCGATATGCGTCGCGCGTGCTTGCGTGAGGTTCGTCGCGGTTCGCGTTACCTCGGTGCGAGCGATCAGCATCGCGCGGCTGGCAGCGACTTCCTCTGACCGCATGATCTCGGTCGCGATCTGCTTCGCCCGCGTGGCGTTTTCGATGCCTTCGAGCGTCAGCAGATGCACGCGTTCGCCGGCCTCGCGCGGGATGCTCTTGATCAGGTGGACCTGTTCCGCGAGCAGGTCACGCATCACCTGGCCGGTCGGCGCGTTCAGGATTTCGTCGCGCAGAGATCGACCCATGTCGCGAGCGATCAGCTTCCATGTCTGCTCATCGCGTAGCGCGACTTCCATCAGCATGTTGCTGGCCGTCTGCGTCGCCCACGAATGCAGGACGTCGGCGTATGCGTTGAGCAGATGCTGGATCGTGGGTACTTGCGACAGGTCGCCAGGATTGAACGGCTGGATGATAGCGCCGACCTGCTGAGCGACACGCTTCAACTGCAGGCCGTAGCGCTGCTCGATCGCTCGCGTCTTGACCGGATTTCCCTTGGGCGCCTTGCGTTTGCGATCGAGGGTAAGGATCATTTGTTATGGGGATGGACGAGACTTTCTTTTTGCAGCGATTCGATCTCGTTCGCATAGACCCATTCGATACGGCGACATCCGTCGGACCAAAAGCATATGCGGTATTGAATTCCGTCAAGACTGTCCATCACTACATCGATCCGAGCTCGAATCCCTGCGTCAACGATGTTGACGGTCTTCCCAAGATGAAAGCCGAAGTCTTTTTTTCGCGTCGTCAAAGCTTTCTCCTGAACCTTGACCAGAACGAGTCGCCAGTGCGCAAACTGCTCAGATCGGGAAGCTGCAGGTTGGAAGCTCCGGGCGGTGGCGCCGCGGTCTCTTCCTGCTCGGCCTGCGCGATCTGGTCATCGGTGATAGTGCTGAACATGCCGGTGTTGGGTGCGGAGGCCTTCAACTCCTTCATGCCGCCGCTGCGGGTGAGCAGGTTCGCGTCGACGGCTGCGGTGACAGCAGTGGTTGTCTTTGCGCCAATCTCAGCCTTCTCCGCTTCCGACATTTCCTGCAGGTTGCGGAACTGGTAGTCGAAGTCTTCGGGTAACGCAACGCCGAGTTCCGAGCGCGCCTGAACCGCGAGCAGGCGGCTCAGCGGATTGCGCAACTTGCGCTCCTGACGCTGCTTGATCTTCTCGTGGTACTGCTTCATCTCGCCTTCGCCGGTCGCGCCTATGCCGGTCGGAGATTGGCCAAAGAGCCGCGTGTACGGGGTGCCGATCGCACCGCACAACTGATGGCCAAACTGGATCAGAACATTGTCGAGACCCGCGAACGAGTACTGGTGCGTATCGAATTTGTCGGACGCATCCAGAACCGTCATGCCCTCATTCGTCTGCGACAGGCGCGTGAACTCAACCTGCTTGCGCAACGCAGCTTCGGCCGGGCCGCCCATCGCCAGAATCTCGCGCAGCTTCTCAATCTGCAGCACCCGAAGGTGCGCCTTGTAGACGAGTTGACCGACGCCCACCGTCGCGCTGTCGAAAGCAATCAGGCGGTCCCACATCGGCTCAAGGATCGAAAGGCCCCAGCCATTCTCCGCGATACGCTGATAGAAGGGCAGCGCTTCACCATCCATGCGAATGACGCGGGAGTAGTGGATCGGCCCGGTAGGCAGGCCAGCGGTCGCCGCGATCACGTTGTAGAACTTTGGCTTGCCGAGGTCGGGGCCGAGGTCGGTCACGAGTTCGCCGACGGGCGGCGCAACCATCCAGCGGTCCAGCACGAGCAGGCCTTTGAACTGGCCACGCCCGACCGTTTGGATGCGCAGCGGCGTCGACAGATCCTGTCCATCAATCAGCATTACGGCGAGGCAACCCCCGTAGAGTTGCGCCCACTTGCCGGTGTCACAAAGCTGGTCCCAGTTCGCGAGCCGCCCCATCGAGCGTTCGAGCTTCGTCGTATCGACCGGATCGAGACCCGACGTATCAATGCCGGCGCGCGTCATGTCCTCCGGGATCGCATCCACGGCAGCGCGCACGATCCATGAGCCGCGATATGCCGCTTCCAGCCAGACGCGGTTGCGACTCTGGTAGGTAAGGGTGTACTGCGAGGCGGAAGACTGGTTCTCGGTGCCCCATCCGAGTCGCGCCTGGAAGTTCGCGAACGAGTCGTCCGTGCGCTGTGTGACGGCCTGCGCAGGCGCCGTGCGCACATTAGGGCGATTCTTTCGAGACATCCGTCAATCCTGTGTTTAGCCGGCCAATCGCTCCCAGACCGATAGGTCTCTGGCGCCGCCTAGCATGTCGACAATGGCATCGACCATCGGGTCTACCTGATCGTCGTGTGCATGCGTGTCGTCGGCTGTGAAGCTCTCGCACTCAGAGATGAAGTCGAGCACCCAGTCAGCGGATTCCGGCAGATATACGAGGCCGGCCTCAATGAAGCTCACGACGTCCATGACGCGCGTGAGCTTGTCCTTCGTGCGCTCGATGCCTTCGATCGGTATGCCGCCTTCGGCCTGAATATCCTGAATCAGGCCGGTGCCGCTGGCCTTGTCTTCGACCTTCATCTGCCGCAGGACGGGCATGTTCGGGTCACCCGCGCCGATAGCGTTGTGCTTGTTCCAAAAGTCGATCGCGCGCCGCTTCAGTTCGGGCGCCGGCCATTTGCCGCGAATCAAGTCGAGCAGATAAGCGTTGCCGTCATAGCCGAAACCCCAGCACTCGAACACGCTGTAGTCGTTGCGCTCTGCAGTCTTCTGCGCGGTATCGGCGTAGATCTTCCTGTACCGCAACTGCGGCAAGACCTTGTAGCGCCTGAAATCAGCGCCCTTGATGATGTCCCCGCCGAGTACCTTCGGCGACTGCTGATACTGCGAAGCGAACACGTATCGGCTGACGCGGCCGCCGTCTGAATCGGTGCCGCGGCCTTCCTCCATCTCAAGCAGGTCGTCGACCGGCTCCTTGTATGGCCAGTAGCTGAAGCGGCCATCTTTATCGCAGTCGTCGCGATCGACTTGACTTTGCAGAGCATCAGGTAGCGTTTCGACATATGCATCGTCGATCAGCGCTGGGATGCTGACGAAGTCCCATTCGCCAGGCAGGTTGCCACCCTTTATGAATCCAGTTGGATCATCCGCAGCGAGCCGCTGCATGATCACGATGATCGGCGTGTCTGGATTTGCCTTTCGGCTTTTCACCGTCGACAGCAGGCGCCGGTTCGCCTTCTTGCGCGCGAGCGTGCTGTCCGCATCATCAACCTTCAGCGGGTCGTCGATGATGATGGCGCCTTGCCATCCCTCGGCCATATGGCCGGCGCGGAAACCGGTGATCTGACCGCCGAGGGAGACAGCGTAGACGCCGCCGGCTTTCTTGCCGTTGACCAGCACGTTCCAACGCTTCTTCGACTTCGCGTCGTCCGCGATTTCGAGCGGCCAAAGTTCCTGAAACTCGTCCGATTGCACGAGTTCTCGTGCTGTTTGCGAATTCAGCAGCGCGAGGTCGTCGGAATAGCTGATGTGCAGAAAGCGCGCGCGCGGATTCAACGCAAGACCGCGTGCCATCAGATTGATAGCCACCAGTTCGGTCTTTGACGAGCCCGGCGGCACGTTGATGACCAGGTTCTTGATGCGGCCGTCGATGACCGCCTGAACTTTTTCCGCGATCAGCTCGTGATGCCAGTTGATCCGGAATTTGATCGCCTGCCGATGCTTGAAGAAGTACCGGCTAAAGAAGAGATGGCTGCGCTCGCATTTCGCCTTGGCGGTAGCGCGCAACAGTTCCGGGTCGACTTCAGTAATCGTCTTCGAGCTTGGCGACGGCGTCTGCGACCTGCTTTTCATCGACGACCACCGTCCTGTTTTCGATTGGCGCGCCGTCCCTTCCGGTGTGCTCCAGCTTCTTCGTATTCGTGTACGAACCGCCTGCTTCCTTGGCGGCCTGCTCTAGCAACTGCGCCATCAATGGCAGGTTGCCGCGCGTCTCGGCGAGGTCGGCGGCACGGTCGAGCTTGCGCAGTCTGACTGCGCGGTGGGCGACGCCGATGCGCGACGTGTCATTCAGAAAGGTCTCGCGAGTCTTCTCGAAGATCGCCCGAAATTTCTTGCCTAGCTTCGCGCCGGCCCGTTTCGTCGGGTCGTAGAGCTCACATTGCTGCGGGCTGACTGTCAGGCCGAATTCGGCCAAGATGTCCTTGGACACCTGAGATGGCGTGTCGAAACAGGCCAAGCCCTGAGTGATGCGGGTTTTCACTTGATCAGAAAGCGCCGCCATTACAGAAATCCTTCAATGCCATGTCTAGCTATGCCGCACGCAGCATGCACGTACCGCAAGCCTGCGCGATCGAGACGTTAGATATCTGAGGACCGGCTTTGGCTGCCTCGACCATTCTGGAAACAGCGCCATCCTTTGGACCCACCCCGTAGCGAGCCACAATCCCGACGAATTCTTCGACGTCGTGCGCCTTCAGGCCGATCTTCGGCATACCGTCTTTGGTGAAGGCAGGTTGCCCGTAGTCATCAAGCCTATGTCCGATGTGCATCAGCTCGTGTTCCACCAGGGCGCACCATTCCAGATCGCTGCATTGGCGTGAGTAGTGCGCGTCGAACGTGATCAGGAACTTCGGCACGCGGCCGAACCACTCGTAGAACTGCTGTTCGGTGCGGGCCTTCTGCCAGCCTCCCGCGCGGATCATTACTTCTTCGCACTGGCCGATGACGCGGCGCATGTGCTTCGAGTTCTCGACGACCGCCCATAGATAGGCGATGTCGGCGTCAATCAGGTGCCTGTGCTCTTCGTTGTAGAGCGGCGCACCTTCCATCAGAAACGATTCCTGCACCCACTCGGAAACGCCGTCAGCGGGGGCAATAGGACGGAACCACCTCGACTCGCCGAAAAGCGATTCCGGGGGTATCGGGCGAGTTGGCGCAACGAATTTCGCGATTTCCGTCTTCTTGCGTGGCATTCGTTTTTATCCGCTCGCGACGCTTTGGAAGAATCTACCTTTGAATCGCACGCGCCTGCCGCCAATCCCCCACAGGAGGTCCGCAGGGAGCGTCACATCGCGTGCTGCATCGGTTATTTGCGGTCACTCGAATGCTTGACCGGGCGGCAGCGCAGGAGTGAGCCGTAGCCTGACGGCCTTGAATGGCTCGATTGCGCTTGGTGCTGCGGCAAAAGAAAGGCTCACATAGTCATACGGGAGCCAGCCCGGATGTATTCTGCGTAGCCGTCCTACGCGTGACTGGCTTAATCGGATTCCCCGAGTCGCGCGCGGGCATATTCCCGCCGCGCAGATTTCTGTCTGAACCAGCCCTCGGGCGTTTGGAAGATGCCGATTTCGTTGACTCGCTCACGGACGTACGCGAAGGATTCGTGATGCTGCAGCACGTCAATCCATTCGTCGTCGACGAAGCGGCGAGCCGGAAAGGGCTCGGGCGCGTCGATCTTTTGCAGCACAGCCCCTTGCGGCTCGCGGCCCAGTACTATCCGGCCGTCAGTGCGTTCGGAGAGGTATAAATCATGGGCGCGACAGAAATGAAAAAGCCCCGAACGGCGTACCGTATCGAGGCTTTGGACGTGGCTCTAGCACCACGCCGTCAAGCGTAAAGCATTTCCAATTTGTTTACAACACTTCTTCGATATTTTTTTCAACGATGGGCGGCTTGATGAGTCCGCGCGCAAAGAACTTCGGAAACAGCAATTCTTTTGCCTCCTGGTACAGCCGATGCGCTTCTTCCTTCGGAATGCGCGGATTGGAAAATACGTCCCTGCCAATCCGTTTGTTCGCCATCGACATCTGAATGGATGCTCGATGCTGCCAAGTCAGAGTCTCAACGCAGACTTCAACCTTTTCGGAGTTTGCCATCCAAATTTTCGTGTCGGCGAGTTCGGCCTGTTCCTTATCGGTCAGACGCGCATCTCCCGAGCGGTAATTGCGGCAGGTAGGATCGCAGCGCGGGCCGCTCAGGGCAGGTCGGTAGGCATCCTGCCAACGATGCCATCCGAGCAACAGTTCTTCGACCTGCAGGCTTTCATCTAGCGTCATCTTCTGCTCCGATAGCGATTGGTTTGCTTTGCCCGGTTACGGTGGGCGCCGATTTGATGCCGATCCTGCTTAACCTTCTTCTTCGCCAGTCATACCCAGCCATTTATACGCGACGCGGCCGGGTTCACTCTCTGCTGCGGTGGCGACGTCCCAATCGGTTGGAGCGGGCATGATCTCGGCGCCGGGACAGGGCGGTTCGCGCCACCGGGTGAGTAGGCGGTTTAGCCAGTGGATCATGCTTCCTCCCTATCTTTCAGAAGCCGCGCCTCCGCGCCGATCCGTTGCCATTCGCTTTTCGTTACGCGCGATTTGAGGATATCGACGATGTAATGACTAAGGTCTCGATCGTGGCGGCACGGCCGGATCGCGTTGATTTGCGCATTTGTTTGGGCGATCTTCTGCCCGATCAACCGAATGCCGTCGCGATTTCCAGAGACACGGAAGCGGGCAAGCACCGTCTCAAGATATTTCCGATGCGCGCCCAATGCTTCGCGCTTCTGCTCGTCGGTCATGGATTCATCAATCTCACAATCCCAGCCCAGCAGATTCACGCCCTTGCGCGACGCGTGCGTACTGAAAGATGCCGATCGGCTTTGCCATGCGGAATTGAGCGTGATTGCCTTGCTCATGCCCCCTCCTTACCGTGAAACGGGTACGCAGACCCATTCGATATATGACTCAGTTTCGTGCGCAGCTCGGCCGGCGGATTCGCAGGCGCCCCGGTTGGCATACTGAAACTGCGAGATCGCGCCGAAGTGACCCAGCGCCGAGGAAAGTACCAAGATCAGAACGTACGGCATTAGGCTGCCTCCCTTTTGAGTCGCCGAACTTCAGCGCGATAAAATACTTTCATTTCCAATATCTCCGCGAGGGTGAGCTTTAACGGGAGGTGAGGGCCTTCAAGGCGCTCAACTTCTGCCAATCCGATCTTCTTCACGAGACCGACGCGATAGGCGATGAGGTTCCCCGACAGGTGGACGTTGCAGGGGCCGCATTGTTTGTTCACGTTGAGCGGATCGAAGCGGCTGGCGGGATTCGATCCGACCGATCGGTAATGTCCCGCATCCCACTGTCCTTGCCATGACGCCGACCGTCCGCAGGAGATGCAAGGGAGCCCAGCGTCGCGCTGACGGATCCACGCGTTGAACGCGGTTTGCAGCTCACGCAGATGCGCACCACGCGTCTTCGCCTTCTCCAGCGCCGCCCGCAACGACTTCCGTTCCTCCCGCTTCGCTCGAGCGTCTTTCTGTTCGGCGACCTTCTTTGCCCATGCAGCGGCGCAGACGGGCGAGCAAACGGCTTGCATGGTGCGAGCGGGCTGGAATGTCACCTTGCACTGGCGGCAGCGCTTGGGCTTTAACGAGGCGCGGATCACGCCAACTCCTTCAGCAGCGACTTCAGTTGCCGCAGCTTTTGCGCCTCGGCCTGCCCGACTTCCTTATCGCTCTCGATGTCGAGGGCGATACCTTCAATCTCTTCGGCGATGCGGTTGGCGTAAGCGCCCATCTCCTTGAGCCGCCGCGCAACGTCGGCGAGGCAGTCGACTGTGGTTGCCTTGGCTTCGACAGTCGGCTCTGCATCAGCGACGGCCTCGGGGGCGGCTAATTTCGGTTGCGGTTTGAGCGTCGCGCCTTTGGAGCCAGGGTCCGGGTCTCGCTGATAGCTCCCGCTTTTGGGCTGACGCACCAGGCCAGCATCCTGCAACGCACTGAGGCATCCGTGGATGATGCGCAGATCAGGCGTGCTCGACGTGGCGCGCTTCAGGGCATTCGCAATCCAGGCGACGTTCTGTGCGCCGCTGATCGGGACGACCTGATACACCTTCTGAGCAATAGTCGACTGGCCGGCAAGCAATTGAGCATGTCGTTCGGGGGTCATCTGTTCTCCTGTCGCGGCAGCAATGCCGTCGTAATATCCTTTGGCATAGACTTTCCGGTGATTGACGCGGTCATCGCTCATTCCCCGAAATCTCCAAGGATGCTTTCGATCGCCTGCTCGGCCGCTTCAGGCGAGAGCGCCGGCCACAGATATCTGCAAGCGTGTTCAGTGCGCAGGAATGCAACGGCATCCTCGTGAAACTGGCGCATCGCGTCTTCGTCGCATTTCTTGTAGCTGATCGACCGCGGCACCGGCACAACTCCACCTTTAGGCCCTGCCATCCAGTCAACGAAGCCGGATCCGAGTTTTAGCCAGAGCCTGAATTGCTCGAATGACCTGATCCGCTCCTGTGCCTGGAAGACACGCGTCTCCAGGACCATGTGACGCTTGTGAAAGCCGCCGTGCCGCGCAGTCCACGTCTCGATGCTAAACATCTCGCCAATGCCAGCGCGCGTGATCCAGTTCCAAAAACGTCTCCATGACTTCTGATCGGATTCGGAAAGACCGTCGACCATCTCGAATAACGCAAGTCGAAGCGTGGCGCGCTGGGTGTCGCTGAGTTGGAGGTCGGTGCGCTTTACCAACGTTATGTCGGTCATGCAGCCTCCCGATGCCCATCGCTAAAATGCGCAACCACAACACCTTTTCCGCGCTTCGGCGCTTCTATCAGGCCAGCGGCGACCAGGAACGGATTGCTCTGCGCGGCCTTCATCCGCCGCTTTGCCTGCTTACGTGCAATGCGTTCTTCGCGCGTCTGCTTGGCAGGCTTGGGGGCGTCGCGCTCGGTTCCAAGTTCCCACTTCGGCCACCAGTCGCCGCAACCCGTAAAGCGAGTGCGAATCCATTCGGCAATGCGATACTTCTTTCCATGCCCGTCATTCAACAGGCGCCCGACATGCGATCCCGAAACGCCAGTCAGGCGCACTAAATCCTTGACTGTGAGCGGATCGGAGTCAGTCAATACGCGAACGATCAGATCGTCGGCCCATGCGGTCTTCATCCCTACGACCCGCTTTTTGGTCCGCGCTCGAAGCCCAAGAAAGACACCGCGATTGCACAGTGCGGGCCATGTGCGGCCGGGGAATTGATCAAGCTTCCACTTCAACGGCCCAGGTGAATCCCATGCAGCGCGCAGGCGGTCGTCTTCTTCCGACGACCATGCGCGCTCATCCATCCTGTTTCCGAGCTTCAGAAACTCGGCGCGCTTGCCGATGCCATCGCGGGTGCGGCCGGGAATCAGGTGCACCCATTTTTGGACGGCATCACGGTTGTTCAGCCAGTTCTCGCGCAGAACGCCGTCTTCTGCTTCAGTCCATTTCGGGGCTCCCATTACGCGGTCTCCTTCTTCGAGCCGCGGTGGCTTTCCTGGTCGACCGCCGCACTGCGTTCGATCAACAAGGCAGCGACGCTGGTCGCCATCTGCGTTACACCGAGCAACGGCTTGTCGCAACCACCTGCGAAAACCGCCTGTGCAGCTCGCGCGTCGCCGATCAGGGTAGGGGACTCGCTGCGAAATCCCGCCTTGCTGTTCGTCGCTTCGGAAATGCCGATCAGCACGGGCAGATGGTCGGGAATATCGCTGCGCATGCGATAGCCGCGGTAGCGGTTGACGAACTCATTGCGCACGAACGGCCACTCGTCTTCCGTCTTCGTGCCCAGCGGCACCCATCCGCCCATGTCCGTCACAACCCGATGCAGTACCGGATCGTCGAAGACGACGCTGCGGTATGTGCCGACCTCGCGCACTGCACGGTCGAGCTTTGACCAGGCGATGAGTGCCGCGTCTTGCGTCGAGCCCGAAAGCATCTTCACGACGTCGGCCGGCCTGGGCAGGAACTGACCCGAATCCGGGTTGACGCAGTGACGGTTGAGCGCATCTTTGACTGCCGCGAAGTCGTAGGGCGACATGGCCTGCCACCACACGTCGAGCGCGAAGTCAGATGCGTCTTTTCCGTAGAAGCCGTACACGCCGCTCATCAGAGCCGCAAAGGATTCACGATCTTTGTCGATCACGATCGACCTCCGTTTGCCCATCGCTGGGCGACCTGTTGATTTCGGGCCTCAAGGGCTTCCTGTCGGTTGACTGGCGCTGCACCGGTCTTTCCATTCGCCGCCCCGCTGAGGGACTTTTCGCGGCGAACCCAGTTGCGCCATGTGGCTTCCCAATCGGCCTTGCGCGCATCGGCGCCGCCTTTTGCAAGCCAGTGGTCACGGAACTGATCCGCGACCTTGCGGACCATCTCCGCATCCCACTCGGGACGCTCGGCTAATGCCCAGTCGCCCCATGTCTTCGGAAGAACCCAGTCGGTCGGCAGGCGGCTGGCGCGTGAGCGATTCGACCGCGAAGCGGGAGAATTTCCGTTTTCACCCCTCTCACCTTCGTGTACCACTGAGTTCTCTTTTCTACTCTTATCTTCTCTACTCTTATCGGTTAGCCCATGGGTTTCCTGTGGGATACCTGTGGGTTTCCCGTGGGTTTTTTCGTCATCCTGAGCTTCGTGCTTGCGCGGACGGCCGCCCTTGCTGCCATTGCTCCAGGCCGCAATGAGGGATGCGTTGTACTCGGCCCATCCGACGACTTCGATTTCGGCGCCGGTGCGTTTCGCGAATCCCGATTGCTCCATTGCAGACTCGAATGCTTGAGCATCGCCCGTGTATCGGCAAATGCCTTGCAAGCCGGCCGCCGGAAGATTGAACACCCAACTCTTGCGATTCTGGCAATGCGCCCACAAACGCAGCACGTACAGGGGTGCCAACTCGTCGCCACCGAGTAGGCCTACCAGCATTCGTGTGCGCCAGTGGTCGATAAAGTCAGGGTCTACGATCACGTATTGCCTCAAAACCCATGGGTTATCCACGGGTTATTTGTATTAAGCACAGAGCAAAAGACCAGCCACCCACGCAATAGCCACGATGGCGCAGATGACTGAAGGGATAAGGATCAGGCCGCCCTCTGCATAGCGTTTTGAATGTACTCACCGACGATCTGCGCGCTGGCGGCCTTGTACTTCTCAAGATCCTTCCGCTTCTGCAGATCGAGCCACTGCTGCGGAAATTCACAGGCGGTCAACATGCAGAAGCGGTCAAGCTTCATCGCAGGGAAGGGCCGCTTACCGGCGATCAGGTCGCCAAAGTGCGGGTAGTGAATCCCGCACAGCTTCGCCAGCGTCTTGCGATCGAATCGCTTGAGGCCAAGCTCTAACGCGAGCGAAAGCGTGGCCTCAAACGTCATCGCTTCAATCTGCGAGTCCAGCAGCCGCGCGGGCTCCTGGTACATCGCAAACATCCGCATCTCAAACTGATCCATCGTTTCCTCGTCTTAGTTAAATTTGATGGGACCCCACATGCATCCCACCTTTCTTACCCAGTTGGGCATCGGGCGAAAATTTAGGCATCGCAGAGATGCCCATTTGCACTACTAAAAACTATGAAATCCGTACAGTCCGACTTTCCCGCCCCCGCTCTGCGCGATGTAATCGCCAGAATTCGAGCAGCGTCAGGAGGGTTTTCATCCGTCCCATCCTTCGGTCTGGTGGCTACCCACGACCGTGATATGTTGGCGTTTCCACACGTCACAACAAATCACAGAAGGGGTAGCCATGAGCGACAAACTGGAAACGGTCACCGACAATCTCCTTGGGCACATCGCAGCGCTCGAGTTGCTAGTTGCCGGATTGCTTTCAACCATGACGCACAAGGAAAAGGAAGTCGCGACCGCGTTTCTCGAACAGGCCTACGCATCGGGCATTGCTGCACCGGGCATAACGGAATCGTTCCTTCAAGGCTTCGAGTCAACTCGAAATCGAGTGCTGCCGCAGAAGACCTGACAGCTTTTGCGTCGTCCAGAAATGCGGCAATCCAGGACGTGGTTCTTTCTTGGTCGCGCAGGGAGAGTTTCATTTCACGCCGCCCGCATTTCTTTGACGCCGCGGTCCGAGGTACCACCGGTCGGATTCTGCGCATCATCAGCAGCCTTGTCGCGCTCCCCGATGTCGCTGTCGACGATCGACTGCGCAGAATCGCGGATGTATGCCCAGTCGATATCAGGCCGCAAATCCTCAACGCGAACTCGCCGCCCAGTAGCCCGTTCAATGTCGATACACTTATTGGGCGGCACGGGGCGCTCGCCGTTACACCATTGCTGGACGGTGGGCGGCTTGACGCTAACGGCGCGAGCAAGGGCAGACTTGCTGCCGACGATGTCGCATGCTTTGAGTACGGCTTGTTGAGTGGTCGTGTTCATGAACACTGATTCTAGGCAAAGCCTAGTTAATGGTCAAGGCATTGCCGAAAATTCACCCGTACCGTATATACAGGCAATGCCTAAAACCCCTGAACATATCGGCGATCGTCTGCGCCGAGAGATGGATGCGCGCGGAATGACACCCACGGAGGTGGCGGCGGCGTTCGCCGTGAAGAATCCATCCGTTTACGACTGGATGAAGTTCGGCCGCATCGCTAAAAAGCACATACCTAAGCTGGTCGAGGTTTTTGGCCGCTCGGCTAACTGGTGGATAACCGGTGAAGAGGAGCCTATTCAGGCCGCTATTCCAGCAATGGGCAGTGGCGGCCTGGCTGATAGGATCAAATCTGTCCTTGATGACGCAGGCGGAAATCTGAGCAAGGTCGCCGCGGCAGCCGGCACGACTGAGGAAATCGTAGCGGGCTGGCTATCAGGAAAATCAAATCAGATCGGTGTAGATCAGGCTGTTGCCCTTCAGGAAGCGTTCGGCATCAACTCCGTATGGCTGATGCTGGGGAAGGGCTCCCGAACCACAACCATTCGCTACAACGACGAATATGAACCAATCCCCGTCACTGGCTGGCGGGGCATACCGGTGGTAGGCATGGCACAGCTAGGCGACAACGGGTTCTGGGCCGACATCGAATATCCGGTTGGTCACGGAGACGGGTTTGTCGACGTACCGACGAAGGACAAGGACGCATACGCCTTGCGTTGCAAAGGGGACAGCATGCGCCCCCGAATCAAGGATGGGGAATTCGTGGTGGTCGAGCCGAATCATCCAATCGAGCCGGGCGATGAGGTCTTAGTGAAGGCCATGGACGGGCGCGTGATGGTGAAGGAGTTTTTGTACAAGCGCTCCGGACGCGTCCATCTGATCTCGGTGAACGAGAACCATCCGCCCATGGCGCTTGCGGAGGCGGAAATCGAGAAAATGCATTACGTGGGATGGATCGCGAAACCGTCTGCTTGGCGCCCCGATTGACCGGCCGCTGGCGCCGCGCGGACTGATATCAAACGTTAGTCCATTATTGGACTGTCTCATAACGCACAAAGACGTCCCAGTAAGTCACACAGCCAACCTCACCAAGGTACAATATTCAAACCGCGCAGATCTGGCATTTCAACCTAAACCTTTTGGGTCGAGATGCCGTCAAAGCGTTATCAACCACCCACTGGAGCACAACATGCCACAAGTACATGTGACGGCTTTCTGGGATGCGGAAGCAAGTGTTTGGGTAGCAGAGAGCGACGATGTTCCGGGTCTGATTACAGAGGCCGAATCCATGGACGCGTTAATGCACAAACTTGAGGTTCTCATTCCCGAGTTGCTGGACGAGAACGGCTATCCGGATGGCGATGAAGTGCCATTCGAACTGAATGCCAGGATCACGGGAACCGCTCACCGCATGGCAGCGTGAATGTCAGATTTCACTCCTGTAGTGAAGCAAATCCTCGAAGAGAACGGATGTCGGTTCAAACGGCGCGGCAAGGGGGATCACGACATCTGGTGCAATCCCAAGACCGGCAAGTCATTTCCGGTTGACGCCAAGATCAAGTCCCGCCACACCGCGAACGGCATCATGAAGCAAGCCGACATCGACCATAAGTTCTAAGCCCAGCCCCGCTGGGCTTTTTCATTTCCGCCGCTGAGCGAACCCCTCACGCCACAGCGTAGCGCCGACCGACGTCAGTAGCGCCAGGTCATCCCCCTCGAATCTCTCCCAGTTTTCCGCCAGCCATCCCGCGAAGCCGGCGACCGCATCGTCTATCGGTACGTCCGCGCGACCCTCAACGTTCAGCCGCTCGAAAATGGTAATCACGTCTTCTGGCGCCATAACACCTCCTCAATCCGTGCGCCAAGTCTAGTCGACGGCTGCCGAACACGCGCGTCTCCAGTCAAAAAATAATCTAGGCAATGCCTTGACATTGATCTAGGCGGTGCCTATGATTCATCCCAAGCACTACCCAACCACCGCAAGACGAAAGAGGGATGAGTCATGAGCAAGAAGCACGAGCAACGCACCCGCGCCGAAATTCTCGCCAAGCGCGCAATCGATCCGGCCACGTGGATTGAACCGGTCCGAAAGATCATCGCCGGCATGCCCGGCCCGATCGTCGCGAAGAAGCCTCTGTCGACGAACAAGTTCACACCGCACTTCGGCGCAAAACAACAGGCGAAACTCGCCGACAAGTTGCCAAAGGCTACGAAGCTCGCCGCCTAACAGGTCGAAACCGCCGCAGCTCACCGCGGTAAATCTAATAAACAGGGTGATGACGATGGACGACTTCGGAAATCTGTACGGCGTTGACGAGATGTGTCTCTCGTTCGAATCGTGGACTCAGCGTCTGTTCTTCCTTGAGCCCGAAATGCTGTTCTACGTCTATGAGCGCGATATGCGCTGGGGCGCGCGATACGGGAAGTAACTGTTCCCACCGCTATGCCTTCGGGCATATCAGTGCGAATAGCACCGCAGTAGAAGTAGAAACAAGTACCGGGACAGCATGGCGCTAACCCGGTTTGGCAAATGATCTTTAAAAACGTGGTGTTGAGTGATGTCAGGCCGGCGCCTTCTCCCGGCCTTGAGCATAACGGAGGTGGCGGGTTCGCGAAGCCACCGCGACCCATAAGGGCGCCGGGCCTGACAGCATTCACACCACAACGGATAGATAAAAGGTGCCACGGCGAAAGCTGTGCGTACACATCCCATGGCCCCTCGCGGATGGAGAAAAAAGCGAGTTCGAAGACGCAGGATGGACTGCAGTCATAGGGAAGGCGCCTTGATGGGCGTCGGGATAGAGCATCGACCGTGCGGGCCCGGGAGACAGACCGGATACCCGCACGTGAAGCAGTTTCAGTGGAGCGCCTTACGATCCAGGGGGCGCGGCCTGATGTGTCGGCAAATCCGGCGTCAGGCGACACGCTGGGTAGCGCCAGCTTGAACAAAAACGCAATGAGCGATCCGGTGACCTGTTGGTTGGCTCCGCAGGGTAACGACGACTCCGGTAGCAGGGTTAGCAAGCATAGCTTCCCTGCCTTGATCCCGAAGTGGCGATCGGTGCATAGGGCGCTCCACTGAGACTGAATCGAATTGTCCGCCGGCGCGGTGACAGCGCGGGACCGTTGGGGATGCCCGGCAGCACCCAACCCTCAAGCGCGCACGGGGAATTTTGCTGAACGACGTACAGCGAGTAGCGCGTTAGCTCCGTCCGACCGGCCCTCGTTATCGGGCCACCCGGTAAGCACATTCAACGAGTGTCCTTACCGGGACTGGATGACTTTGCGGGGCTTCAAGACGGTCCTTTTAAATGTCCACGAACCCCAAAGTTGGCTATTCAATAGCCTGGCAGTCGGGAAAGACCGGCACCGAATTGCAGCAGCACCGAGCAGAGGGAATCTATCGAAACCCAGCATGAGTTGGCGATCTGTTACCTGCGCAGGCCTAGACGGAAAGCTGGCAAGCAATAGTGCGAAACACCGATAGTGGCAGCCGGGAATAGACCGGCGCTTTCATGGAATCGGAATGCGTAGGCTGATACGCGGCGAGTGGAAATAACCAGCGTGGATAGATCGTCCTAGGCCGGGTTAGCCGGCTGCTATGAAAAATCGTGCGCCACCTTGTGCCGAAGATCAGCGTCGGCCCGATTCCATGAATGTACTGAATTATCCCTCGTAGCTCCCCGGTGGAAGTTGCAGGCCGGGGCCGCCACCATGCGGCTAGTTGGTCACCTGGCGTCCTCGATCGGCGTCTCCGTACGTGAGTAAGCGGAAAGAATTGATGGGTCGCGGTCGCGCATCCCTTAACCGGTGGCCTGGTAATCAGGGAACCCGAATCTTCCGAGTCTTGCAAGGCGTAGTCCCCGGACACGGGACAGGAAGTCGAAAAGCGGAGAAATACGGGCGTAACAGTTGGGCGACTGGCAGCCGGGAAACAGCGGCCCTCAGCAGTTTTGAGACGTGGAGATTGACGCGAAGTCAATGCGCGAATCGGGAACGTCGCCCCGACATCCTCCACGCCTGAACACTGTTTCGAGTCCCCCTGCAGTTGCCGATTTGATGAGTCGGCAGCGACAGGGTGATTCTCACTAATGTGATTAGTACGACTATGCGCTAAGGCGCACCGAGGAAAACTCTAAATGAGCGATGATCCAAAGCCGGTCCAGTCTTTCAAGGGATTCGACCAGAACTTGCAATGCATGGGTTTTCAGTACGCGCCCGGCGAGACGTTTGAGCACAAGGGTGCAGTCGAAGCATGCGCCAGCGGTTTCCACGCCTGTGAATATCCACTGGACGTGCTGCGTTATTACCCGCCCGCTGGCAGCCGGTTTTTCACGGTCGAACAATCAGGCGAAATCAGTCGTCACGATGAAGATACGAAGATCGCCAGCTCGAAAATCAAGATCGGCGTCGAACTCAATCTCGCGGGCCTGATTAAAGCCGCGGTTGAATACACAACTTCTCGATGCAAGCCGATCGATCCTGAATCGCCAGCTTACTCAACTGCCGAGAATGGTGCAGCCACGGCAAGCGGCGACAGCGGTGCAGCCACGGCAAGCGGCGACAGCGGTGCAGCCACGGCAAGCGGCAACCGCGGTGCAGCCACGGCAAGCGGCTACAGCGGTGCAGCCACGGCAAGCGGCAACCGCGGTGCAGCCACGGCAAGCGGCTACAGCGGTGCAGCCACGGCAAGCGGCGACAGCGGTGCAGCCACGGCAAGCGGCGACAGCGGTGCAGCCACGGCAAGCGGCTACAGCGGTGCAGCCACGGCAAGCGGCTACAGCGGTGCAGCCACGGCAAGCGGCTACAGCGGTGCAGCCACGGCAAGCGGCGACAGCGGTGCAGCCACGGCAAGCGGCGACAGCGGTGCAGCCACGGCAAGCGGCTACAGCGGTGCAGCCACGGCAAGCGGCTACAGCGGTGCAGCCACGGCAAGCGGCAACCGCGGTGCAGCCACGGCAGGAGGAAGACATTCCGTCGCGATGGCATCCGGCTTTTATGGAAAAGCTCGAGGCGTCGAAGGCGCTGCGCTGTTTCTCGTATATCGCGATAGCGATGCGAACGACGACGGATACGGTCGGATTGTTCACGCGAAGGCCGTAATAGTCGGCCAGAACGGAACCAAGCCGATGGTTTTTTACGCGCTGAATTCTGACGGCGAGATTGTCGAAGCCGCCTGACCGACTTACTCCACCGGAGCAAACCATGATCGACCCCGCCACTCTAGGTATGGCTCCTGTCGGCCTGTTCGAGAAAAGCCGAAAGGTGATTGAGAGCGTGATCGTAGCCCTGGCTAACGGATACATGGCCTACCGGCTGTGCGATGGGCGAGGGCAGTACGTGGGCACGATCGATTACTCGCAAATCTGCATCCAGTGAGATCGTCATGAATCCAACCGTGAAACTGATTCTAGAGGGATACGGCGTACTGGCGTTCGTGCTTCTGATCGTCGTCATCCCAATGTGCAAATCCGCCGCTCGCGGCGATAAACAACTGAGGGGAGAGTGAAATGACCGCAGATAAACGCAGCGTCGCGACCGACGCACTGGAAACGCTGGGCACGATCATTGACGATCGCCAGGCGCGGGATGCAATTCATCTGGCCGTTGAGCCTGTAGTTGCGGCACACGCGATGTGCGCTGGCGCTGATGTCGGTCTGATGCCTGATGGCCGAGCGTCCGAGTTAGCAGACAAGAAACTCGGGATCGTTGATCCGTTCTTGAAAGACGGCGTCGTTGCCGGCGAGCGCTTCTGGCTCGTCGTTTATCCGCGCCAAATAACGTCTCTGCGCCACGTTTGGGAACACCCCGACTTCGCTATATCACCAGATGTCACGCTCGCGCCGAAGTACAGCGAGTCGGAGCAGTGGATCCGCAATTTCGCTGACGGCGTGTCGCTCCACTACGACGTCCTCATGGAGGGCGCTGCGGAATGGGTGCGAACTAATGATGGCAAGTGGGGCGGCGAATACCTCTGCTTTGGTGGCCTACTCGAAGGATGCTCGGTTCCCGATGAGTTCTGGAACCACTACGACGCCGTGACGGGCAACACCACGCCGGAAGAGAAGCGCGGATCGTTTTTCACCTGTAGTTGCTAATCCCCCGAAGCCAGCACGGCTAACAAGAGTGCCTATCCGGGTGGGATGCCCGGAGCCCTGAGTGGTAGCGATTGCCGCAATAGACGACACGGCGCCTCGGTCGTGAGCACGGTGAGCGGACGAGACAGTCGCTACCACTGAGGGCAAAAGCAGATGGTGCGCGGAAGGCGGTACGAGTAAGCGCACTGCAGCGAGTAGCCTTCTTAAACAAATAGCACTCCTACCGGAGATAGCCATGGGAAAAGCAGCCAACGCCCGTGCATGGGCCGAATTCGAGCGCCTTGACCGCTTGAAACAGGACGCCTCACTTGAGACCGAGACACCGCTGACTGAGGCGGAACGCGCGGCTGAATACGAGGACGACTACTGGCGCCGACTCGACGCCGAGGCTCGTGGAATTGGAGTAGGGCGATGGCCATGACTTTCTACCGTCGCCGCCAGATGCGCGAGCTGCGCACCGCAACGCAATCGGACTTTGACCGTGCATTCGTGCTGAACGTTGCTTTGTGCGTGGTGTTCGGCCTGCTGTTTCTCTGGACAGCCATATTCGGCTCCGATTTTATCAATCTGTTCTTTGGAGGTCGGTGATGTTCTCTCGCGATGTTCACCACTATCATGGCGCACCGCGCTCGTTGCAGACATCGAAGTTCGGAGCGTACGCGCGGCTGGATGTCCCGAAGCGCTACAAGTTGCGCGGCTGGTGTTGGGCGATTGGATATGGGATCGCCATTGGTGTGATGTTCTATCTGGTCGTCGGGTTTCGGGCGGGGGCGTGATGTATCTATCAGACGAACAAATGTCTGCCGTCAGTGGCGCTCGCGTCTCGCAGTGGGAGCCGATCACCCTGCCGGAGGGCAAACAACCGCTCCCCGAATGGCTAAAGGACGCGCATGTTGACTGGATGCACGGCGCGATGAATGCGCCGGCCGTCAAGCTAAAAGTCATAGGCAACGTCCTGAATTGGGACGACAAGAGCTGGGCCAAAGAGGGCGCGAAAACCTATATCGCGCGCAGCGGCGACGGGCGTGCGGCGGTCCTTTATCACGATGGCGCAGCGACGCGCATGGCCGCATGGCGAGTCTTCCAGGGTGATAAGCCGGTCACATATCAATGGTGCGTGCCCGATTGGCGGAATAGCGGCGAATCATGGGAAGCAGCAGCGCAGCGGGCCGGCGAGGAACATCTGGAGAAGTACCGACACTTCCACAGTCTTTACCCAAGCGATAAACCCGTGCCCGACTGGGTCGTCGTTAAATCGCTAGACGTCACGACGAAGCAATCCGGCTTCGGCGGTGACGGCTATTTTCTGACGATGACGGATGGCTCCGAGCGGATCTTGCGCGGACCTTGGCACGGCGGCGCACCTGTTGGATATGTCGAGGTGACGGCATGGGACATGACAGAAGTGGTGGCCAAGTGGAACAGCGATAGGCAGTGGCATCGGCGCGGCGGCTACGCGGGCCTGTATATCGCGGAGGATTTGTTCCTTCGGATTATCGCGCGCTTCTGTCCGCATGTTGGTATGGCTCGCGTACAGCACAGCTACGGCCCGCGCCTGGAGCCGTTCTGCCTTGAATGGGGTAGGGCGAAGTCCGAGATATACGAGCTAGAACGCAGCAAGGCAAAGCGCAAAGAGCCTGCCGGCGAGTTCTGGCGCGTCTACTGGGACGGTCACGAACGCTACTGCGGGCAACTGCGAATTCCGACGCATGGCTTCGAGGCTGGCGTGATGGATCTGCCGACCGAAGCCGACTACGAATTGGCAAAAAGGAGGCCATGGTGACCAACCACCACTGCCACGCCAACGACTGTCCAACGCCCACACCGCAAAGCCTTCTGATGTGTGCAAAACACTGGCGCATGGTCCCGCGAGAAATGCAGTCGCGGGTATATCAGACGTTCCGTATGCGCAGCAGTTCGCCCGGCACGAATCCGGGAAGTTGGGCCGATTACTACGAGGCCGCAGCCGATGCTGTTGAGCATGTGGCGCACCTCGAAGGCAAGCCCTCAGATAACAGCTATCGCCGCATGGTGCCGAAGTGGCGCGAGCTGGCAAAGATTCTGGAGACGTCGTAATGAGTGAGACGAAACATACGCCGAAGCAGATGCAGGCAGTTCGCAATGCATTGGCCGAAACACTGGGCAATGCATACGACTGCACGCGAGTTTGGTCGGCATGGGGCGTCGGCACGATGAGCCAGGACGATTTCGTGCCCGTGGCCGAAGACGACGACCGCCTCCATGAGTTGACGATCGCCGCACTTGACGCGTCTGGTATTGCCGAACTGATCGAGGCGCTTCGCCGGTGCAAGTTCGACTCGTTGAATATGTCTCTGGAAGACCTTGCGTTCTGTCGAGCCGCTTACGCCAAAGCCACCGGGAGCCAATCATGAGCGAGATAAAAGACGGTGGCCCGGCGTTTCCGACCAGCACAATAAGCCGAGGCATATCAATTCGCGACTACTTCGCGGCTAAGGCGATGCAAGCCGTTCCGATGCCGCAGGGTGCATTGCATGACATCCCTGAAGCGTACGACCGCATTGCGCAGCACGCCTACAAGATGGCAGACGCGATGCTCCGCGCGCGGGAGTCATCGTGAGAGCCTTTGACCGCTTCTACACCAACCATCCCCGAATCTCTTTCGCCGGGATGCTCATTCTCTGTGCAATCTGTCTGTATGAGGCGCATAGATTCGATATTGACAATTCAGCTGCGCTGCGATGGCAGATGGCGGCACAACATGGGGGTGCGACGTGAGCAAGCCGAAAATTTACGTGTTTTCCAATGTCGTCGGTGGCGGCGACGGTCCTTGCTATGCGATGGCTGAGGATGGCACCGTCGTCGGCAGCCACTACTGCAGTAATGAACAGTGGGCGATTCACGACCTTGGCGTGACGAGCGACTGGCATCACGAAGAATATCGTGCGCACTACCCGGACGGCTACGAAATGGAGTTCGTACCGGTTGCCAATCGTGATGCGCACGCCAGCCTTAAGGCGGCGCTCGAACTGAACGCACGACAGGCCGCAGCCGAAGCGGGAGCATCGTGAATGAAATCTCCGCGTCCCGCATAGCTCAGGCCATCGCCGCCATGAAGGCGATTGACGACGCCTGGAACGTTGATCCAACGCGCTCGATGTCACCGCGCCTGATGACCTATCTTGCAATAGCTCGGATTGATCTGGAGGCGGCGCTCAACCCGATACCAATGCAAATAAAGGAAGCAGCATGACCACTATCACTATGGAATCGGTCGAGAGTTTTCGTTCATAGATGCGGAGATAAAAAAATGGGCAAACCGATCGACATTTCCGGACAGCGATTTGGGCGCTTATTGGTGATCAGGAAGGGGCCGAACAGTACCGGAACGAATCGGCTAACGCAGTGGAACTGTGTATGTGATTGCGGCGAAACTCGGCTTGTATCAACGAAGAATCTAATTCGCGGTCGAGCCAAGTCATGCGGGTGTCTTCAAAGAGAAATCGTCGCTAGAAATAACACCAAGCACGGCAAACGCAATTCCGGTGCGTACAACTCTTGGCGGGCAATGTGGATTCGATGCAAAGACATGGCCAATTCATCGTATGCATATTACGGCGCCAGAGGTATCGCGGTCTGCGATCGATGGAAATTCTTTGAGAATTTCTACGCCGACATGGGCGATCGCCCTGTTGGCATGACGCTCGACCGATTCCCTGATGTCAACGGCAACTACGAGCCGAACAATTGTAGGTGGGCGACCAGGGAAGAGCAGGACAACAACAAGCGGACCAATGTCTATGTGACGTGGCGAGGAAAGACGCAAACGTATTCACAGTGGGCCAGAGAACTTGGTCAAGACCCCGCAGTCTTGCGGCGCAGATATCTGAAAACCGGAACTTTCGAGCGTCAGCTTCGAGACTACAGTTTTCTTAAAAAGGATGAACATGGACGTTTCTTCTAAATCACAGCCGAGAATCACGATGGACTCAGTGGATTCGAGTCAGATCGCTTCTATCGGTTACGACGCTGCAACGCAGGCACTCGCGATCCAGTTCAAGTCGAAGACCGGCGCTGGGTCGCTGTATCACTACTCGAATTTCACGCCTGAGGATTTTGCAGCGTTTCGTGATGCGGAGTCGAAGGGCTCGCATTTCAAGAAGAACATCAAGCCGTTCGCGGACAAGTATCCGTACGTCAAGGTCGAGCCCGCACCGGCCGTTACTGAGGGGCAGGAATGAGCACGGCAACTATGGCGGATGTCATCGATATCCAAGTCGAAGAGACTCCGCAAGCCAAGCCACCTGTGGTTGCGCAACAATCGGCGATCGCCCAACAGCGCGCGTCGCTGGCGGTTACGCCGGTAGACCTGCTTCGGATGGCTGTCGAGAGAAATGCCGATATGGTCCGGCTCAAGGAGATGATGGATCTCTACGAGCGATGGCAGGCAAAGCAAGTCAAGTGCGCGTATGACGATGCCTTCGCTTGCTTCAAGGCTGAGGCAGTGAAGGTCATCAAGGGGCGTCAGCGGACCAATGGACCTTTGCGTGGCACTTCGTACGCGGAACTGTGCGATGTCGTGGATGCGGTCACGCCCGCGCTCTCGAAATATCGCCTTTCGTCATCGTGGAAGATCACGAGGGACGATCCGACATGGATCGAGGTCACTTGCTACCTACGTCACGCCGATGGTCACGAGGAAAGCGTTTCGATGGGCGGACCGCCCGATGAAGGACCCGGACGAAACACGTTGCAGGCGCGTATCAGCACAACCACCTACCTCAAACGTGACACGCTGAAATCAATCTGTGGCGTCGCCGAAAAAGGTGATGACGATGATGGTGGCGGAGGCGCTGATCCAGCGGGTGCAGCGCAACAGGCCGCGAATCAAGGCAAGCCTCAAGGCGCATCAAAGCAAACCCAGCAGCCCAATTTCTACGATCAAACGAAGTTCGACGCCAACAAGGATACGTGGCGAGAAATGGTCAAGTCAGGGCGCAAGACAGCCGCGGCGATGATCCAATTCATCGAATCGAAGGGCGCGAAGCTCACCGTCGATCAACAAAACACCATTGATAGTTGGAGTCACGAGAATGACTGACCGAATCACGCACGATCTTCGGCAGGGATCTGACGCCTGGATCGAATTCCGCTTGGCACATCATGGCGCGAGCGAAGCGGCTGCAATGCTCGGAATTTCGCCCAAGGTGAAGCGAAACGAGTTGCTTCATATGAAGCACACCGGCACGCCGAAAGAGTTCAGCGATTGGGTACAGGAGCATATCCTCGACAAAGGCCATGAATGCGAGGCACTGGCGCGGCCCTTTATCGAAGCCAGTCTCGGCGAAGACCTCTATCCCGTCACCATGTCTATCGGCGACATTTCAGCGTCGTGCGACGGTCTCACGATGGATGAGCACACGGCGTGGGAGCACAAGCAATGGAACTCCGGCTTGGCTGCGTCGCTTGAACGCGGCGAGCTACCCGAAGAATTCATGCCGCAGGCGCAACAGGTGTTGATGGTGACCGGCGCCGAGCGCCTGATTTTCACTTGCTCGGATGGCACTGATGAGAATATGGTGAGCCTGGAGATCAAGCCCAATCAGGCATGGTTCGATAACATCGTCGACGGCTGGAGCCAGTTCCGCAAAGACCTCGCCGCCTATGTGCCGGCGATCATCCCCGAGAAGCCCATTGCATCGCCGCAAGAGAGCCTGCCCGTTCCATTCGCGCAAGTAAGCGGCAACATTGCCGTCAAGTCGAATCTTGACCTGTTCGGCACCGCTCTGAAGGCTTTCATCGAGCAGATTCCGGAGAAGCCTGAAACCGACCAGGATTTCGCGGACACGGACGCGGCATGCAAGAAACTCAAGGACGCCGAGGAATGTCTTGCGGCAGCCGAGCATACCGCCCTCGCTAGCATTTCTGATGTCGAGGCAATGCGCCGCATGGTCGCCGACCTGCGCGAACTGGCGCGGCAGACTCGCCTCGCGAAAGAAAAGCTCGTCGAGAACCGCAAGAAACAGATCAAGGAAAACGCCGTCGCCGAACGCCGTCAGAAATACGTCGATCACGTTGCTGCGCTGAATGCCGAGTTGGGCGACGTCAGTATCGTGGTTGCCGCCCCGGACTTCGTTGGCGCGATCAAGGGGCTGAAGACGATCGCCAGCCTGTACGACAAACTCGACACGGCGCTTGCTAACGGCAAGATCGCCGCTGACGCCACCGCGAAGGACTTGCGCGCCAAACTGGACTGGTACAAGCAGCACGCCGAGCATGCATTCCTGTTCCGCGATCTCCAGACGCTGATCCAGAAGCCGGCGGAAGACTTTGAGCTCGCGGTAACGACTCGGATCGAGCAGCACAAGCAGGCGGAAGAGAAGCGCAAAGCCGAAGAAGCCTCTGCGCAGGCGAGCCTGTTGGGAAACAATGGTGGGAGCGCCGAGGCGGCGGCTACTCCTACCTTGACACCTGCCGCCCCGGTTGCCGATGCCGACGTCACTGGTAAAGCGACTTCCGCGCCGTGGATCGCGTCCGCACCGCTGATGTCTTCGCCGCGCGTGGTTCCCAGGGGCACGCCAACGCTGCGGCTTGGGCAAATCAACGAAAGGCTCGCGCCAGTCTCTCTGACGGCTGAGGGGCTAGCGACGCTTGGGTTCAAGCACGCGGCAACGGACAAGAATGCGAAGCTCTACTACGAGAGCGATTTCGAACCGATCTGCGCAGCACTCATTCGCCATATCCAAGCGGCTTTCCAGAAGCAGGCCGCCTAACCCCCCCCAACGCCCCACCACCAGCCACGATGAAGCGCGTCTTTCTGACCGCGCACGGATCTCGATAAGTGCTGAGTGATGGGGCGCCCATCCCCTGTACGCGCGGTGATAGCCGCGTGTGTTTGGCCTGCTGGTATAGGGGCTATTTTTATTTGGAGAAGCCATGCAACAGATTCAAATCCCTCCCCTCGCCGAAGGCGAAATCTATCTTTGCGGACTCGTCGATGCGAATGGCGACGTCGAACACACGGTGATCGTCGACATCGTCAATGACGATGCGAACTGGCAAACGCAGATGGATGCCGCCAGGGCCCGCGATTGCGATCTGGCCAACGCGATCGAATACGCCGTGATCCGTCTCAAGCACCCGAAGCTGGTCGACCTGAGCAAGGCCTACTGGATGAACGAAGAAGTGGACTGGGATACCGCGTACGCGCGGTATCAGGACTTCGACTACGGCGGCCAGAGCCGCACCCGCAAGAGCGCTGCGCTGGCCGCCGTCGTCGTCCGCAGATTCAAAAATTGATTCATTCAGTCATTCGTTAATCCGATCAAACACCCACTTCATCGGGAGTCACACATGACCGCAGTAACGCTAGAGCAGATCGAGGCCAAGCAGCAGAGCCTCCACGCGGACCACGCTCGCATGAACGAGATGATCGAACGCTTCAAGGCGCAGTCGATGGCCACCGAATTCCGCCTCGACGTTGTCACGATCCCGCTCGCGCCCGGCGAGCGCTGCGCCGGCCCGGTTCTCAACGAAGATGGCTCGCTGAGTCACTACCTGATTCTTATGTCGGTTAGCCGGGACGACATGAACTGGCAGGCTGCTGGCGAGCATGCCGAGAAGCTCGGCGGCAAGCGACCGGATGCACAGGAAGGCAGTCTGTTGCGCGCGAACCTGCGCGATGCGCTCAGGGACAGCGGCGCCTTCTGGCTCGACGAGGAATACCCGGATGACACCGCGTACGCGCGGTGTCAGGTCTTCAGCTACGGCGACCAGTACGGCGGCCACAAGAGCGCTGCGCTGGCCGCCGTCGTCGTCCGCAGATTCATTCCTTCGGTAATTTGATCATTTAATCCAGCATGGGTCTCCACACCGAACTCGACGTGTACAAGACCGGCTATGACCTTCTGACGATGGTTACGAAGCTGGTCGAGAACATGGAGCGCAAATTCAAGCAGTTGATCGGCGAGAAAATCGCCGATGAAACATCCAAGCTGCTGATCCTCGTCTATCGCGCAAACGTGGCGGTCAACAAGGTGCCGCACCTCGATAGCCTGATGGAGCGCGTGAAGCTCGTGGAAATGCTGTTGCGACTTTCTCTCGATATGGAAAAGATCTCGCCGAAGCAGTACTACCGCGCGATCAAACTCACCGAGAGCGTAGCCAAGCAGACAGCAAAGTGGAGAGCATGGGCTGCTCAACGCCCGTCACATGGGGGTCAAGGCCGCCATGTCTGAGCACCGTTTCAATCTGGTCGTGCCGCTGGCTCACGAGGCCACCGCCATGCGCAATGAGGATACCGACCGCCGGCGTGCGGCGCGGTCCGGCGCAGTTTCCCAACTGAGCGATCGGTCGGGCGACGTAGATAGCACGATGGGTCCGCGTACGCGCGGTATCAGAACTTCAACAACGGCAACCAGAACAACAACCACAAGAGCGCTGCGCTGGCCGCCGTCGTCGTCCGCAGATCGAAGCGAAGAGCAGAATGGATTTTCGGGTGCCGCCTTGGTCGCGGCTTATCGCGACTGCCGGCGCACCAAGCGCGCTACCGCTGCGGCGCTCGAGTTCGAGGCAGATCTCGAACACAATCTCGTGCAGCTCGGCGACGAGCTCGCAGAAGGAAGCTATATGCCCGGGCGCTCGACGTGCTTCATTATCGATCGTCCGAAGCATCGCGAGGTGTGGGCCGGCGAATTCCGCGATCGCATTGTGCATCACTTGCTCTACAACCATGTTGGTCCGCGCTTCGAGCGATCGTTCATTGCAGACTCGTGCGCGTGCATCAAGGGGCGTGGCACGCTATACGCCGCTCAGCGACTGGAGCGCAAGGTGCGCTCGGTCACCCAAAACTGGTCGCGGCGCGCGTATTACCTGAAGCTCGATCTGGCGAACTTCTTCGTCAGCATCGACAAGCGCATTCTGCGCGAGTTGCTGATCGCGAAGATCCACGAGCCATTCTGGCGGGCGCTGACCGAGCTCGTGCTGATGCACGATCCACGGGCCGACTTCGTCTACCGCGGCGATCCGGCGATGATGGACCGCGTGCCGCCGCATAAGCGGCTCATGGAACAGCCGGCGCATCTCGGACTGCCCATCGGAAACCTGTCGAGCCAGTTTTTCGCAAACGTCTATCTGGACGTTCTGGACCAGCGCGCAAAGCACATCCTCGGCGCGCGGCACTACATCCGATATGTCGATGATTTTCTGTTCCTGCACGAGTCAACCGACTACCTGAACGGCGTGCTAGCCGATCTGACCGCATTCCTGCCCGCGCGTCTCGGCGTTCACATCAATCCACGCAAGACGATCCTGCAGCCTATCGGCCGCGGTGTCGATTTCGTCGGCCAGGTGATCAAGCCGTGGCGTCGAGAGACGCGCAAGCGCACGCGCAACGAGTCGTTGCGACGTGTCGCCAGCGCGCCGGCCGACGATCTTTTCGAGATGGCGAACAGCTACTTCGGCCTGTTGCGCCAGTCACCGTCAAGCCATCAGGACCGCGCGCGGCTCGCGAACGTTGTGCGGAGTCGCGGCCACGCGGTCAATGCCGATTTGACGAAAACCTATCGCGGCCGTACCGCCTAACCCATCTATTGTGAGACGAGCAATGAAAGAACGTCCAATTCTGTTTAGCGGTGCGATGGTGCGTGCGCTGCTCGACGGCAGCAAGACGCAGACGCGGCGCGTGGTGAAATGGCTCGATTTGAAACCCGGCATCAACCTTCAATTCTCGGGCCTCACCGCGAGTCAAGTTGCCGGCGCATGGGTTCTGGAATCGCCCACGCGCAGCTCACATGAGTGGCGTTGCGCTCAGACGCCGTGCCCTTATGGCGTGCCCGGCGATCGTCTGTGGGTGCGCGAGACGCTTTCGCCAACCCGAAACGCAGCCGGCTATATCGAAGACTGGCACTACGCCGCTGACGGCGCCAAGGTGCCGCGCATGCCTGGCTTGAATCCTGAATTCAGTGACGCAATGGCATTTGCGCACCTCGCGCGCCCGAGCGCGGTTCCGTCCATCCACATGCCGCGCTGGGCGTCGCGCATCACGCTCGAAGTCACCGGCGTGCGCGTCGAGCGCTTGCAAGACATCAGCGAGGACGATGCGATCTCTGAGGGTATTGCCAAGACGCCAGCGGGATTCTGGAGCACGTACGGCCAGAGCGAAACGGATGGCACTTACTCGCCGGTCACATCGTACCGATGCCTTTGGAATTCGATCAACGGCGCCGATGCGTGGGACGCCAACCCGTGGGTGTGGTGCGTTTCGTTCAAGCGCTTTCCCTAACCCCCACCCTTAACCGGCAAGAGAGATGAAACAGATCCTGCGTCGACTCATATGTTGGTGGTCCGGGTGCCGTCCGTCGAAGCACGCGTATTTCGATTGCGAGTACGACGGCTGGATTACGCCGTGCACCCGTTGCAGCGCAGCCGACGTCAGTTACGCGGACCTGGTTGGCGAGACGCGTCACCGCCGGCTCGTCGAGTTCTGCCAGCACTGGCTGCTGTTCGGCTGGGTGCCGCGCCGGTGCCGGGACTGCAAGCAGTGGCCAAGCAAATGCGATTGTCCGCCGTTCTGATATGGCCGCTTATTACAACGAAATTGAACCATACGCCGCTCAGTGGCTGCGCAACCTCATTAAAGCCGGGCACATCGCTCCCGGCGACGTAGACGAAAGGAGCATAGAGGATGTTCGACCAGACGACCTTCGCGGATACACACAATGCCATTTCTTCGCAGGCCTTGGCGGATGGGCGCGAGCATTTCGAATGGCCGGTTGGGACGACTCTCGACCTGTTTGGTCAGGAAGTCCACCTTGCCAACCTTTCTCCGTCGGAGGCAAGAAAGCTGGGTTTGCTGACGAGCGGCACCTTTGGCCGGCATTCCACTGGCTCATCGGAAAGTGTCGCCCTGCAAGATTCTATGGCGAGCAGGTTGCGGCTGCATCTGAATGGCTCAACCTCGTGCGAAGTGATCTGGAAGCCTTGGATTACGCCGTGGGGGCAATCCCTATTGAAGCCGCGAGCGCTGGTGCGGACCACTTCAGAGATCGCTATTTCATTGTGGCCGACCTGTCGAGCGAACGAAGGAACTGGCCCGCAACCTGGGCCGAACAGGCAAGGAGCGCCATCGCTGCGGGAGGTTGTGATCGGCCTTTGGTCGACGATTCGGGCCTCGGATGGGGCGAAGGGTGGACCGAACATGAGTTTCGGAGCCGGGGGTTCTCCGCTCCCGTCGCAAGTATCGACGGTTGCCAATACGTCGAATGCCCCGATGGAAAGTGGCGGCGGCTCCCTCCACCCCGAGTTCGCTGGCTGGGAAATGGGATACCCGCCCGAGTGGCTAAGCTGCGCGCCCTCGGAAACGCCATCGACCCGCGGCCGGCAGCGGAATTCATCCGCGCAGCCGACGAAGCCCTGACCGCCCAACCCTCCAATACCCATAGAGATAGTAGAGGATAACGTGCCCATAAAGCCCGAGAACCGTGCGCGCTACCCGGCGAACTGGAAGCAGATTCGCGAGCGCATCCTGAAGCGAGCAGGTAACTGCTGCGAGCAATGCCGAGTCGCAAACGGCGACATGATCGTCCGCGGAATCGACAAGGACGCGGGCACGTTTCAGCGCTTCGAGGGTGAAGGCGAAGTCTATGCGGCTGACGACGGTCGCCTGCTCGGGCATTGCAAGGCATCCGAATATTGCGGCAACAAGTGGACGCGCGTCGTACTGACGATAGCCCATCTCGATCATGTGCCCGAGCACTGTGAGGACGACAACCTGAAGGCGCTATGCCAGCGCTGCCACCTTGCATACGACGCCGAGCATCACCGAGCCAATGCTCAGGCAACTCGACGTGCACGCAAGGCGATTGGCGATCTGTTTGCCGCCTAACCCCAGAGGACACCATGGACAACACCACTAGTACAGAAGCAGGGATGAGCACCACCATTCTCCCGGACGGAAGCGCATTTTCAGTCGCAAGCCTTCCGCTTCCAGCCGATCATTGGTTATACGCGCCTCGCTCATCGGAATGGGACAGCGCGCGCGAGACGGGCGCTGATACGCCTCATCCCATCCTTACGCATGCTCAACGCGATGCCGTCGTCGCAGCGGTGCGCTATGCCATTCGCGGCACAACGATGTGCGGCAAAGAAAGCGACTTCGATCCTGACGCGCTAGTGCAGAACGCCGTCTACGCGCTGTGCGGTCCTTATGGCTTCGATGCACCCACACCGCAGGCAGACGCCGCGCCCGACTTGGCCGAATTCGGCGAATTGATCGACACGTATCAGTGTGCGCAGAAGGACGGCACGCACGACGAACGCGCTAACGCACGTATCGCGTTGATGAACGCATACCGCGCCGCGATAGCTGCTGGTGGGGCGGTGCAGGAGCCGATCTACCAGATCAGGCTAGTTTCCGGGGAATGGGTGGACGTGACCAAGAAGGCTTATGACGAGCAGTCTGAGGGCGTTACTGTTCGCATCGTCTACGCCGCTCCTCTCCCTCGCGTAGCCGCGACTGTGCCCGATGGGTTTGCGCTTGTTCCGCTGGTGCTCAACCGCGAAATGAACGAAGTTCTGAGCGACGAGGGCTGGCAGTGGGAAGACCTGTTGGCCGCCGCCGAGGCAATCACGCCCGAGCAATACAACCAGATCGCCTCCGCTCCCCAAGCTGCCGCGAATGTGGCAGAGGGGAAGGGATCGCCGCCGCTTCCAATGACTCAAGCCGAACTTGACGCGTTGCCCCATTGGGTACACGCTGGCCGACCGCCTGAGGCGCAATCATGAAGCTCGGCGACCTGATCAAATCGCGCCGCGAAGCGCTCGGCATGACTCTCGACGAAGTGGCCGACGCGGCCGGCTGCTCGAAGTCCTACGTGTGGGAAGTCGAGAACCACAAAGGCTACAAGATGAGCCTAGTGCTGGCAGCTCGCTTCTCCGTCGCGCTCGGCCTACATGTCAATCTGATGGCGGCGGCAGCGCTCGAATCTGAGCGTGACCGCGCTACTTCATCGGGCATGGAGAAGGAATCGTGAGCCACGAATCGATCATGGCTGAGGTTGCCGAACTGCGTGATGCACTCGACCACATCGCAAGGGTGGCCCGCAATTCCCGCCAGCAGACCCGTCGTGTTCGCTGGATTCAGTTGCGTGCGGAAGGCGCCCTCAACGGCACTGATGAATGGCGCACGGTTGAACTGCCGCGAAACGACGACAACCGTCGAGCAGTGCTGAGAGAGCGCGTCGACGAGTTGGAGAGTCAAGTAGCTGAATTGGAGATGCGAAAGTGACCACCCCCACCACCAAGCTCTATGGAGCCGATATGACGGATGAACTGATTATTGAACGTTGCAAAGCGGCTGGCATCAAGTGGGTTCCGCCCGAGGACGAGCGCGACGAATACGGAATCCAGATTGGGTATTTTCCAGGCTTGTTCGACATGGCTAGCATGGAAGAAATGCGAGCCCTGCTATCTGCAAGCAAGCCTGCCGCTATCGACGGGCAAGAGGCGGTCCTCGATGGATGGGCACAAGGCGTCGAGGCAGCCGCAAAAGTGTGTGATCGGCGGTCGCTCGACCTGAAAAAGTCGCAGTACTTGCGCCGCGCCGCACAGGACTGTGCGTTGGAAATTCGGGCTCTCGTCACCGCCGCCCCTGCCGCGCCATCAGCGGAAGCGCAGCCAGTCGTCGCAGATGCGGGAGCGCCAACGATTAAGGAAGATTTAACGGTTGCGGCAGGGCTGACCGACGAGCGAGGGGCGTTCGCGCGCATGCGATGCATTGTCGACGGCGACGAAATAGCAGCCATGCGCAAAGCGGCCGAGCTGATGTGCGGCATGGGCTATCACGCCGAGGCGTCACAGATCACGTGTTTCTTGTCTCGAAGCGCCCGCGCCGCAGCGCGGCCCGCTGCGCCAGCCGACGATGCGCATGCAGGGGCGACGGAGCCCCCGCCTGATTGCATAAACATCGCTCTCACCTATCTTCAGGTGTCAGCCCTATACGTACACCTTGTGCATCGCCAGAGGCCGGATTTTGGCTGGATTGAAGCGCCTCTTTTAGCAATCGAAGAGGCGCTTAAGCCGGCGCACAACGCGATCCACGATCGAAGCTTCAATGCGATGAACCGGCAGTTCTTCGGCGATGACCGCATGCGGCTCAGCGAAGCGCCTTTGCCTACCGAAATCGCCGCACCTACACCAGTAGCCGATAGTGGGGTGAAGCGTTTCGAAGAAATCGCGCGTCGGCTTGATACGTGCGCCCGTGACATCGAAGTCACAGACGGGATCAGCAGGCAGCCCAAGCAACTCCGACTGGACGCAAATTACCTGCGCAGTGTCGCCGCCGCAAGGCCGGTCAGCGCGGCAGCAGCGAAAGAAGGGGCGATGACGAGCCTGTCGCACCACTCGCGCGCGATGCTGCTCAATGTGCTTTGGCATCACCAAGGCGGTAGCTCGCTGGTCGGCCAACCGCTTCGCTCGATGCTCGGTATCGGCCCGCACGGCCACATGACCGGCGAACAGGTCGAGGCGGCGAAATGGATCGATGGGCTGCTGGCGGAAGCCAAGTTCAAGAACTTCCATCGGGCGCTGTGCGAACGGTTCGACTACGTGCACGACGAGAAAGACTGGCAGCGCGACCAGGTATCGCTGATTGAGTGGATTGCGAAGAAGGTGACTACCACCACCGCCAGCGCAGATGCGGAAGACGCGTGGCAGCCTATCGAGACCGCGCCGGTCAATGGAATGCGCGTCATGTTATTTGATGCAAGCCATAACGGCGGCTGCGCCATCGGTCACTTGTCCAAATACCCCGGCCGACAACCGGATTGGATTAACCCCGGATGTCACAAATTGCGTCCGACGCACTGGATGCCATTGCCTAGCGCCCCGATCGATGCCGCTCGCAAAGGAGCCAGATCATGAGGGAGCAACTGAAGCGGTGCTTGACCGAAATGGAGCGCCGCGACTATCCGCAGCTACTGCTCTGTGAATTTTTGACGGGCCTCATCCGTCAGGAGATAGCAGACGATCGCCTTTCTGCCCTCTGAGCTCAAGCCGCAGTCCCGTGCGAACTGATCCCATGCGGTTACGTGATTCGGGAGTCGAGTTCCATACTTTTTAGCGAACTCGATCAACTCCTTGCCGGCGTTGCCAAGTATCTGCTTGTTCTCATCAAGTCTGTATTGAAGATTCTTTTCTACCAGAACAACGTAATGCGGAACGGATTTTATATCGGTCGCCATCACGGCCTCCTTTGATTCCGCTGAATCCTAGCACAACAGTCCATTACAGGAGTGTCAGTGACCCTCTACGCCGTTCACGTCCAAGGCCCGGACGACATCATTGCAGCACCGAGTAAGCGCGAGGCCGAAGTGCTGGCCGACAAGCTCAACGTCTACTTTGCGGAGATGACGCAAAAGAGCGGCCCCGCAGCGCCGACGATCGAGGCAGTGGTCATCAAGTATCCGTTCACAGCCGAGTCGCATGCCGAGGCATTGGCCGACGATTGGGCCGACCACGCCAAATTCATCGGGCCGCTCGATCCAGAACCCGAGCGCGATACGAAGACCATCGACATGTTTGGAGAAGGGTGATGCACTGGATCAAATCAACTCTGATGGCTTGGTCATTCCGCCGCGGCTATTGGCATCAGCCATTTTTCGCCGACTGCATGACCGGAATCGATTGGGTAACGTGGTGCGGCGGTGGACCACTGGATAACGAGGCTGCACTATGACCCTCCCACTCCTGGTCCTTCCCCTGAAATCCTGCTACTTCGACGACATAGCCGCTGACATCAAACCCGAAGAATTCCGCCTCGACACCGAGTACTGGCGAAAACGCCTGATCGGCAAGGAATTCAGCGGCATCCTGTTGACCAAGGGCTATCCCAAGGCTGACGATCAATCGCGCCGGATGTTACGACCCTGGCGCGGCTACGTCATGCGAACCATCCAGCACCCGCACTTTGGACCTGATCCAGTGCGGGTGTTTGCTATAGATGTGAGGAAGTGAAAATGAAAAGTATCGTTGAACAACGCGGCGCAGTGTCGTTTGCTGAATTCACGGGCGAGCGCGTCTACATGCGTGAATTTCACAAGCAGTCGGGCTTGCCCGGTGATCTTAGTCGTTGGCAATCGACCGTCGACCAGATGCTTGATGGCGTCGACACCGATGGCCCGATTTTCCTGATGGTCGATCAGTCGTTCGTCAAGGCGGGAACGCCGCAACGCCGACCAGGAATCCACATTGATGGATATTGGATTCCATCGCTTCAGGCGCATCGTGGGCCTGGCGGTCACATCACCAAACTGGGTGATTGGGGAAATCGATGGGATCAGGGCATTCGTTACAGAGACGAAGCGCTAATTCTCGCGTCAAGCGTGTCTGCGTGTCGCGCTCTGTCGGGCGAGTGGTTTGGCTTACCGGGTGAGGGTGGCGACTGCGCACACATCGACGTGGGCGGTCTGTCCGAAGTTCGGATGAAATCCGGCATCGCATATGCAGGAAACGTCGCCATGTTGCACGAATCGCTGCCTGTCGAGCGGGATTGTTTCCGCACACTGGTTCGACTGAATGTGCCGGGGTGGAGTCCATCGTGACCGATGCCGCATATCAAGCGTTACGTGACGCGGTCAATCTTGCGCGCGACGAACAGATACGCCGTGTGGCCGCACTCAAATCGCGACTGCACCAGGCCGGCCACTGCGGCGAAGCAATAGACGAGGCAATCCAGGCATGGGCGAACTACGAAAAAGCAAAGAGGCTCCAATGAACGAACCCTGGATCTGCGCGGACGGCCTCGACCTGAAAGCCGAACTCGAATGGGCCGCTGCCAACAACAGCGATCGCCCGCGGACTGAATTTGCGCTGCGACTGGCGCTGGAGGCGATTGAACAGATGGAAGAGCGGGAGGCGAAGGGATGAGCGAAGAATTGCTAGACGAAGACGGCTATCCGGCCGAGCAAGCGCTGAATCGAATCGTTGAATGGCCGCATACAGATATGCGCGGGCTGATCGAGTTCGTTCGCGGAATATGGAACTGGCCGCAATTCATGACCGAAGAGGGCGACAAGTTGCATATGTCGACCGGAGGGTGGAGCGGCAACGAGTCGATCATTGCGGCCATGGAGCGCAATTTGTTCTGGCTCCTGTGCTGGGAGCAGTCGCGGCGCGGCGGTCACTACATCTTCGATCTGTCGCGGATGCCAACGACGGAGAAGCAGGCCGCATGACCGAGGCGCTGCAACGGATTTTGCGGACTACCGCGAGGATTTGGGAGGTAGATAATGAAGGGCGTTACAAAGCCGGTGTTTTATCTGGATCTGCCGAGCGTCGCCGAAGCGGTCGCGCTCTCGGAGTCGGTTGTAAAGAAGCTGGTGAGAGAGGGCGTGTTTCCGCAGCCGCGCCAACTATCGGGTCGGCGCGTCGCCTGGATGGTCAGGGAAGTGGAGGCTTGGGTTGAGGCGCGTCCGGTATCTCAGCTTCTTCCTCCCGGGGTTGGCGGGTCGCAATCCTCTCAAGATGTGCCGCAAGCCGCGTGAGCCATTCGCGCTTCTCGCGGTCGTATTTGTGTCTGTTATATATCCCCTCGACGCCTGGCAAGATGTGTCCCAGGATCGCTTCGGCGACTTCCCGATGACATCCAATCGCCGCCAGCATGGTTCGCGAAGTGCGGCGCAAGTCGTGCGGCGCCCAGTGGGAAACAGGCAGCACGGGCCGCAACGTCTGTCCGGGCTCGAGCGAATAGGGTTGGTGCATCCACACAACCGCCTGAACGCTCTTTTGCGGAATATAGGGGCTGTCCGCAGTCGGGAACAGATAACCCTTCCCATGTAGCTTCAATCGTCGCTTGACGATATCTTCGGCGCGCCCCGCCAGAGGCACCCGATGATCGGTCGCGTTGGCCCGGTTCTTGTTCTTGGTCTTGGCTTTGGGGATCGTCCACCAAAGGCCATCTGGCTCTTTCGAAACTTCCTTGCCTTCGATCACCACGATCTCGCCGCCGCGGAGTCCCGTCCATAGATACATCGACAGGATATCGGCGATCGTCTCCGACAGGTTCGGAAGCCAAGGAATGAGGGTCGCCAGCTCGTCTTCGCTGAGTACGCGCTTGATGTTCTCGATCTGACCGCCGCGGCTACGGCCCACGCTTCGCAATTTGCCCCGCATGACCTGTCGCCACCAGTTCGGCGTATCTTCGGGAATGCGGCCGGCGTCTAAGGCGTAATCCCAGGCCGCGCCAAGTTCCGACCGGAAAACCTGAGCATTTCGAGGCGCCTGGATCTCGCCCTCAAGAAGTTCAAAGGCTTGCCGGCGGATGATGGCGGAGGCCGGCAAATCGGCAATTGGCGAAATCTTGGCCATCATGCGCTGACGGGTTTTCGCGGCACCGTACGAATCCCGGTGCCTCTCGATATGACCGGTCAGGAAGTCCTCGCATAATTGCTTGACCGTGTATGATTCCGGCGTCACAGCCTTGATGGGCTTAGAGGCTCTGCGAGTCAACACTGGATCTTCGCCGCCATCGCGCCGCGCTCGGACTTCTTCCCAGGCTGAGATGGCAGCGGCGTAAGACATCGCAGGCCACTCGCCAAGCTTTTGCTGTCTCATGCGGCCGTCGACTGGTGACTTGAATCGATAGGTCCAACTGCGCCGCGAGAAAGTTGCTTCCAGACGCAAGCCGGGAAAGGCTTCAAAGGTGAGGTGGGCGCCAGGCTGGAGCTGTTTTGCAACCTTGGCATCGAAGCGCATAGTGTTGGCGTAGGTTTTCGTCTGGGAAGGGCGAAAAGCTACGCCAATATCGAGACTTTCGCAAGCCGCTCAAGACCGTAGATAGCCTTCTCGGCGTAGGTATGCGATAAGATAAGTCCTTGTCACAAGAGACTTTCTGCACAAGAAACCCCGCCAGTCGGGCCTTTCAGGGATGCGCAGGAAAATACCCGGTAATGCTTGCAGAACAACGTCATCAATACATCCTCGCTCAAGTCGCAAAAAGCGGCGCGCTTTCGGTTGCCGAACTGGTGCGCGAACTGAATGTATCGCGCGAAACGATCCGCCGCGATCTCAACGCCCTGGCCGGCCGCGGCCTGCTCGTGACGACGCACGGCGGCGCATTGTCGAACGAGCGGCGCGAGCCTGACCTCGAGACGCGCGAAGCCGAGAACGCCGGCGCCAAGCGCGCGATCGGCGAGCGCGCGGCCGAGTTCGTGCCGGACGGCGCATCGCTGATCATCGATTCGGGCAGCACGACCCAGGCCGTGGCGCGCGCGCTGCTCGACCGGCACCGGCTGACGGTCTATACGAACGACTGGCGTATCGCGCTGCTGCTCGGCCGGCGCAACGACAACCGCGTGACGCTGCTCGGCGGCGAGCTGTCCGATATCGAGGACGCCACGTTCGGCCTCGACACCGTCCACCAGCTGACGCAGTACCACGCGGACTTCGCGTTCATCGGCGCGGGCGGGATTTCGCCGGACGGCTATCTGAGCGACTACAGCCGCATGGCCGCCGAAGTGCGCAGCCGCATGATCGCCGCGGCCGACATGGTCGTGATCGTCGCCGATCACTCGAAGTTCGGCCGCGTGACGCCGGTGCGCATCAACGGTATCGAGTCGGCGCGTTATCTGGTCACCGAGCTGGCGCCCGAGCGCGCGCTCGGCAAGGCGATCACGGCGCATGGGCCGGAGATTCTGATCGCCTGAGTCCGGTCGCTGGCGGCGAGCGGGGCGGCGGCGGTCCGTGTTGCGCTTGCCGGCCCGCTCGCCGGCCTTGCCCGAGGCAACGCGACGGATCTCGTTCCTTATCCGCCAAAAGCTCGATAAAAAGGCTCCCCGGCTCGCTGCAGGATTCCGGGTGGGCGTGCACAATACGCGCCGTTGTCCGACTAGGCGCCGTTGTCCGAACGCCTGTCCGCCCGTTACGGGCGAGGCGAGTGCCGCCGAAACCGGCAAATGCCACGAATCCGCTCAGCGCACCGCGCGAACCGGCGTAAGCCGGCGCCGCTGCCGTCACCCGGGTTTCGCGGCGCATCCTGCACACAGCGTCATTTTCGCCACGTACGATTGGCATGGATGCGGTGCGCGGACGCTCGTGCGCCGGTCGCGCCGTGGTTCGCGCGAGTTGGCCTGAGTTGGCAAATTGTGTCGTTTTTTGGAATTCGGCGGAATAGTCACGGCGTTGTCATCGAAACCTGTGATTCTTGCCGTGCCCGTTCAGGCATGGCAGGCAGCGCGAGTATCGGAGACGGGCTGGCGGTCAGGCGGAGCGGGATGCGGCAAAGTTGTCGGCAATCTGCAATCGATGGAGACCGGCGCGGCAACGGCTGCGGGCAACATGCAAACGGCGCGTGCCGCCATTCAATCACTACAGGTATGGGTTATCCCGACCGTCTGGTTTTTTGCCTTTCGGAGAGAGCGACATGAAAAAGACGAATTCCCTTCACGCCACGGCCGGCCTCGCGCGCAAACTGCTGCCGGCGCTGGTCGCCGCGGCGGCGTTCGGCGGCATGGCAATGCAGGCCCATGCGGCCGGCGCGGTCGTGCTGTACACCGCCGACGGCCTCGAAAATCTGTACAAGGACGTGCTGCCGGGCTTCGAGAAGCAGGAAGGCGTGAAGGTCAATATCGTCACGGCGGGCAGCGGCGAAGTCGTGAACCGCGCGACCATCGAGAAGGATCAGCCGAAGGCCGACGTGCTCGTCACGCTGCCGCCGTTCATCCAGCAGGCCGACCAGGGCGGGCTGCTGCAGGCGTACCAGAGCGCCAACTACAAGAACGTGCCGGCCATCGCCAAGGCGCCGAACGGCGCGTGGGCGACCTTCGTGAACAACTACTTCTCGTTCGCGATCAACCCCGAAGTCACGAAGACCCAGCCGAAGACCTTCGCGGACCTGCTGCATCCGGACTTCAGCGGCAAGGTGGCCTACTCGAACCCGGCGACCGCCGGCGACGGCATGGCCGTGATCATCCTGACCTCGGCACTGATGGGCGAGGACAAGGCGTTCGACTATCTGAAGAAGCTCGAGCAGAGCGCCAAGTTCCACACCAAGGGCACGGGCTACCTCGACGTGCTGCTCTCGCGCAACGAAATCGCGGTCGCCAACGGCGACCTGCAGATGGACCTCGACGACGCGGCCAACGGCGGCCTGTCGCTGAAGCCGGTGTTCCTCGCGGCCGCGCCCGGCGGCCAGCCGACCACGTTCCAGCTGCCGTACGCGATCGGGCTGATCAAGAACGGCCCGAACCAGGCCGAGGGCAAGAAGCTGATCGACTACCTGATGTCGACGCAAGTGCAGTCGAAGGTGCCGGACATTTTCGGCATTCCGGGCCGCACCGACGTGCCGCTCGCCGGCAAGAACGGCGCGGCGGTCAAGCAGGCGATCACGGGCGTGAAGCTGATTCCGGTCGACTGGAACCAGGTGATGGCGAAGAAGGCCGACTGGACCACGCGCTGGAAGAACGACGTGATCGGTTCGTCGGGCAAGCAGCTCGAAGTGGTCAAGCCGCAATAAGCAGTTTCAATAAGCAGTCTCACTCAGCGGCCGCAATCAGCGGCTGAACCGGGCGGCTGAAAGAGTCGCTCGCAATAAGCGGCCGAAGCGGGCCGCGTTTGAAGTACGTCCGGTCGCGCGCCGTGCTCGGCGCGGCCGGACTTGCCTGGATTCAGGCGGCGCCGTGCCGGCGGCCGGGTCGATGCAATGGCCCGGGTGTCGCGCGTGGCGCCGCGTCAGCTTTAATCTTGTTGGAGGAAGACCCGGTGAATACGGCCAGTCTCGCTCACCCCAATGCGCCTGGCGCTTCATCGGATGCGCTCGACGCCGCGCGTTCCGATGCGTCCGGCGGCGTGCAGATCGATCATCTGACGGTGCGCTTCGGCACGCGCACGGTGCTCGACGATCTGTCGTTGACCATCCAGCGCGGCGAGCTGCTCACCGTGCTCGGCCGCAGCGGCTGCGGCAAGACGACCCTGTTGCGTTTCATCGCGGGCTTCATCGAGGCGGACGGCCTTGCCGGCACGCTGACCGTGGCGGGCCACGACCTCACGCACGTGCCGCCGCACAAGCGCAATCTCGGTCTGCTGTTCCAGAGCTATGCGCTGTTTCCGCATCTGACGGTGTTCGAGAACGTCGCGTTCGGCCTGCGCGCGCGCAGGGTTCCAGCGCGCGACGTCGCGCGCCGCGTCGCCGATGCGCTCAAGCTCGTGCAGCTCGGCGACGCCGGCCACGTGATGCCCGCGCAACTGTCGGGCGGCATGCAGCAGCGCGTGGCGCTGGCCCGCGCGCTCGTGATCGAGCCCGACGTGCTGCTGCTCGACGAACCGCTCTCCGCGCTCGACGCCAATCTGCGCGCCTCGGTGCGCTCCGAACTGAAGGCGCTGCATGAGCGCCTGCCGAATCTGACGATCGTCTGCGTGACGCACGATCAGGACGACGCGCTCGTGCTGTCCGACCGCACGCTGCTGATGCGCGAGGGCCGCATCGCGCAGCTCGGCACGCCGCAGCAGTTGTACGACACGCCCGCCGACGGCTTCGTCGCGCGTTATCTCGGCGCGGCCAATCTGCTGCCGCCGCAGGTTGCGTTCGGCATGGACGACGCGCGCCACAACGAGCGCGAGCGGGTCGCCTGTCTGCGTCCCGAGGCGCTGCGCATCGTGCCGCTCGGCGAAGGGCAGTTGCACGGCGCGATCGCGTCGGTCGAGTGGTATGGCGCGGTGGTGTCGGTGTCGGTCGTGCTCGATGCGTTGCCGAACGAACCCGTGCTCGTCACGATGCAGCGCGGTCACGGCATGATGCCGGAGAAGGGCGCGCGTGTTTCCCTGCGTTACGAGGCTGACGATGTCGTCCTTATCAAGCCCTGATACGCCCAATTCGCTCGGTGTCCCGAACGACGCCGCCGCCGCGCGCCGTCTCGCGAGCGCGGCGGCGCACGCGGCTGCGGTGAAGCGGCGCGAACGCCTCGCGCAATGGCATCTGCTGTTTATCGTCGTGGTGGTGCTCGGCCCGCTCGTCATCTATCCGCTCGTGCGACTCGTGCTGCTGAGCCTGAGCGGTGCGCACGGCTTTTCGGGGCAGGCCTATGCGACGTTCTTCGGCAATCCCGATACGCGCGGCGTGATCGGCACGACGCTCGGCATCCTGTTCGCGAGCGCGAGCCTCGCCTCGCTGCTCGGCGTGGCGCTCGCGGCGCTGCTGTTCTTCAAGCCGTTTCCGGGAGCACGCATGGTCACGCGGTTTCTCGAACTGTTCGTCGCGTTTCCGTCGTTTCTCGTCGCGTTCACGCTGATCTTTCTGTACGGCTCGCAGGGTTCGGTCAGCATCGGCTTGCAGCGGCTCTTCAATCTGCAGGCGCCGCCGCTCGATTTCCTGTTCGGCATCGGCGGCGTGGTGCTCGCGGAAGTGGTGTTCTATACGCCGTTCGTCGTGCGTCCTACTTTGGCGTCGTTCGCGCTGCTCGACCAGCGTCTGATCGAGGCCGCGCGCAGCCTCGGTGCGAACGGCATGATGGTGGCGTTCAGGGTGATCCTGCCGCTCGCGTGGCCCGGCATCGCGGCCGGCACGATCCTGTGCTTTCTGCTGACCCTGAACGAGTTCGGCATTCTGCTCGTGCTCGGCAGCGCGCATCTGATCACGCTGCCGGTCGCGATCTACAGCGCCGCCACCGTCGATCTCGATCTGCCGACCGCCGCCGCCGGCGCCGTGGTGATGCTGCTGATGTCGTTGTCGCTCTACGCGTTGTACCGGCGCGTCAATAGCCGCAAGGAGAAAGGAGCCGGTCATGGCCGTTGAACTCGATCCGACCGTGCTGCCGGTCATGCACAAGAAAGCGCGGCCGGTGCGCCACAACCTCGCGGTGCGCGTGCTGGGCAGTCTGTTCCTCGGCTTCGCCGCGCTGCTGTGCTTCTGGCTGTTCGTGCTGCCGGTACTGGTGGTCGCGCTGTCGAGCGTCGCCTCGCACTGGTCCGGCACGATCCTGCCCGACGGCTTCAGCATGCGCTGGTTCGAACGCCTCGGTTCGAGCGACTTCGACGCGCTGACGACGAGTCTCGAAGTCGGCATGGGCGTCGCGGTGCTCGGCACGATTCTCGGTTTGTGGCTTGCGCTCGCGCTCGAGGGCCGCGACCGGCGCGGGCTCGGCGCGCTCGTCGACACGATCGCGATGATGCCCAACGGCGTGCCGAGCGTGGTGCTCGGCCTCGCGGTGCTGATCGCGTATCACAAGCGGCCGATCGATCTGTCGAGTTCGGCGGCGATCGTCGTGTTCGTGCAGCTCGCGCTGGTGCTGCCGTTCTGCTACCGCTGCGCCGCGGCGGCGCTGCGCCCGGAGTTGACGGTGCTGCGCGAAGCGGCGGCGAGCCTCGGTGCGCCGCCGTCGATGGTGCTGCGCCGCGTCGTGCTGCCGCAACTGGTGCCGGCGATCCGCGCGAGCCTCGCGCTCGGCTTCGCGCTGTCGCTCGGCGAACTCGGCGCGACGCTGACCGTGTATCCGCCGGGTTTCGCGACAGTGCCGATCGTCGTGGTCGGGCAGGTCGAGCGCGGCTACTACCTGCCGGCTTCGGCGTTGTCGCTGATCCTGCTGCTGGTTTCGCTGGTTGCGTTGCTGCTGATCGCGGCGCGTGCGCCGCGTCGGCGGGGCGGCTGATTGCCGGTTCGGCTCGGAGGCTGATTGGACTGGCCGGCGGCCGTAGTCGTGATCTGACGGAGGCGAGCCCGTGCGGTATGCCGACTAGCGTAGCGCAGCGCCTAGGTGAGGCGGCAAATTTTGTCAAAATGACCGAAAATATGCAGTCTGCTTCCGTCGATCCCATCGAGGTCGTGCGCCGGCATTCGCTGACGGCGCTGGTGCGCGACGAAATCGAGCGGCATATCGTCGATGGCACGCTGGCGCCGGGCGACAAGCTCAACGAGGCGGACTGGGCGGCGCGGCTGCAGGTGTCGCGCGGACCGGTGCGCGAAGCCTTTCGCGCGCTCGAACAGGCGGGCCTCGTGCGCACGGAGAAGAATCGCGGCGTGTTCGTGCGCACGGTGTCGCTCGCCGAGGCGGACGAGATCTACGCTGTGCGCGCGCTGCTCGAAGAGGCCGCATGCCGGATGCTGGCGACCTGCATCGACGCGGGCAGGCTCGCGGTGCTGCGCGACTGGCTCGATGCGATGCGCGCCGCGCTTGCGTCGCACGATCGCGACGCGTATGGCCGCGCGAACGTCGCGTTTCACGACGCGATCGTCGCGGCGGCCGGTAACGCGAAGCTGTACGAGACGTATCGGCGGCTGGTCAGCGAATTGAGCCTGTTTCGCCGCGCGGCGCTCGCGGTGGAAGCCGACGCGATGGAGCGCTCGCTCGCCGAGCATCGCGCGATTCTGAACGCGCTCGCATCGCGCGACGCCGGGCGCGCGGCTGCGTTGATGCATGCTCATGTGCATGACGGGCGGTTGCGTGCGCATGCGGCGTGTGGAGCGAGCGAGGTTCGCGCGGCCGGGAGCATGGCGGCCGGGTGCGAGTCTGGTGCGCGCGGAAAATGATGGCGAAGCGGTAGCGGCACAGCGGCCATGCCGGCTCCGGCAACGATTTACCCACAACGAAATTCCCGCCGATGGAAATCCCTGCAATGACACATTCCGGACAACGTACGATCGACGTCAATGGGCGCCGCTATCGGCTGCCTTCGCAACCGACCGTCGTCGTCTGCGTCGACGGCTGCGAGTTCGCGTATCTGGAAGCCGCGGCCGCCGCCGGCGTCGCGCCGTTCATCGGCTCGATGCTCGAAGGCGGCGCGGCCTTTCGCGGCGACTGCGTGATTCCGTCGTTCACGAACCCGAACAACCTCTCGATCGTGACCGGCGTGCCGCCGTCCGTGCACGGCATCTGCGGCAATTACTTCTGGAACCCGGACGCCGACGGCGGCGCGGGCGCGGCGGTGATGATGAACGACCCCGCGTACCTGCGCGCGCCCACGCTGCTCGCGGCGGCCGCCGAGGCAGGCGCCGCGGTGGCGGTCGTTACCGCGAAGGACAAGTTGCGCGGCCTGCTCGGCTGGCAGCTGAAGGGCATCTGCTTTTCGGCCGAAAAGGCCGACAAGGTGACGCGCGAGGAAAACGGCATCGAGGACGTGCTCGATCTGGTCGGCTTGCCGTTGCCCGACGTGTATAGCGCCGGCTTGTCGGAATTCGTGTTCGCGGCCGGTGTGCGGCTCGCGCAGACGCGCAGGCTCGACCTCATGTATCTGTCGACCACCGATTACATCCAGCACAAATGCGCGCCCGGCACCGAGGGCGCGAACGCGTTCTACGCGATGATGGACCGCTATCTCGCGCAGCTCGACGCGCTCGGCTGGGTGATCGGCCTCACTGCCGATCACGGCATGAACGCCAAGCACGATCCGCAAACCGGCGAGCCGAACGTGATTTATCTGCAGGACCTGCTCGACGACTGGTTCGGCGCGAATACGGCGCGCGTGATTCTGCCGATTACCGATCCGTACGTCGTGCACCATGGCGCGCTCGGTTCGTTCGCGACGGTTTATCTGCCGCGCGATGTCGAGGTTGAGTCCGTGATGGCGCGGATTGGCCGTCTGCCGGGAATCGACGTCGTGCTCGACCGGCGCGCCGCATGCGCGCGCTTCGAATTGCCGGAGGATCGTGTCGGCGACCTCGTGGTGATCGGCGCGAAGCACGTCGTGCTCGGCACGCGCCGCGACGAGCACGATCTGTCCGGGCTGACCGTGCCGTTGCGCTCGCATGGCGGGATCTCGGAGCAGGAGGTGCCGTTGCTGTTCAACCGGCGCATCGGGAGGCCGGTTTCCGATGACGGCCGCGGTGCGGCGAGGCTGCGCAACTTCGATGTTTTCGATGTCGCGCTGAATGGGGTGGCGTCGTTGTCGTGAGCGCGGCGCGGTGGAGTTGCGGGCGTCGGTCGTCGGGGTAGCGTGTGCCTGGGCGTAGGGCGATCCGTTCGAGGCGTCGATTTAGGATCGGTACGGTGATCGATGCCACCGCTGCTGCCGCGTAGCTGCTCGGGGCGTGTGGGCATGGAAGCGGTGGTGCAAGGCAAGGCGCGCGTTTGCACATCGGCAACGAACGTAGCGGCGCGGTATACGCGTCGACCCTGCGCGACAACGTCTATTGGTCGATGAGGCTCGTGCGGGAGGAACCATTTGGCCCGGCGTCGCTGGTCATCGCATTCGATACGCTCGACGAAGCGATCGGAATCAGCAACGGGATGCCGTTCGGTTTGTCGTCGTGCGTATTGCGCGAACCGGCAGGACGCGATCACGCGGTTCATCGTCAACGAATTGCGCGGGCGGTCAACGTATGGAGCGTGCCGGGTTGCCGGATCGAGCTGATGCTGCTCGGCGGTATCAAGGACGCGGGGCCTGGCCACAAGGAAAGCGTGCAGGAAGCAACGAAGCGCTTTGCCAATCAGAAGACGTATTCATTACCGTGGGAGTAACGGATGGCATTGAATCTGGACGATATCCGTTCGCTGTTCGAGCGACACGGCCGCCTTGCATATAGCGGCGAGCCGGTGACGCAACTCGAGCACGCGTTGCAAAGCGGCGCGCTTGCCGAGGAAGAGGGCGCGAGCGAGGAGCTGGTCGCGGCGGCGTTTTTGCATGATCTTGGACATCTGCTGAACCTGCAGGGGGAGACGCCGACGAAGCACGGCATCGACGATCTGCATCAGTATTACGCGCTGCCTTTTTTGCGGCCGGTGTTGTCGGACGCGGTGCTGGAGCCGATTCGCCTGCACGTCGACGCGAAGCGCTGCCTCTGCGCAATCGATGCTACCTACTTCGGCCAGCTTTCCGCTGATTCGGTACGCAGTCTCGAGTTGCAGGGCGGCATCTTCAGCAGGGAGGATGCCGAGGCATTTCTGCAAAAGCCCTACGCGGAAGATGCGTTGAGGCTGCGTCGTTGGGACGATCGCGCAAAGGTGAAAGATCGCGCGACACCCGATCTCGATCACTATCTGAATCTGGTCGAGCGGGTAATGCGTAGGCATGTGGCGGCGTGAGTTGAGCGATGTCGTTTATATGAGTGCGCGGCTGAGCGGGTACTGATTTTTGAGGAGGACGCCGGCTGTTTCGACGAAGCAGTTGGCCTCGGCAAGGGTCGCTAAGGAAAACCCTGAATTCGTACTTGCAAGTCGTATCCGGTCCCGCTAGAATTCCGCTCTTTCGTGTTCCGCCCAGCGGGGCACGGGGAAGCGGGAGGCCCTGGATGGC